>JBBSSF010000087.1:0-10019 GCA_038242345.1 Hyphomicrobiales bacterium | reverse complement strand
TTGAGGCCGGCCTCAAGGCGACCTTCCGATGCCCGGGCGACAGGAAATGCACCGCCCGGCATGCCCCCGCGAACCGGATCTGGCCCTGCGGCCGGACGGCGGCCCGCGGAGCTTCCGGCTGTCACAGGAGCGTCGTCAGCCGTGGATTAGATCCGCCCCGAGAACCGATCTCTGCCACCTGTTCGTGACGCGCTGCCCCTTGAGGGCACCAGAACGGGTGGCCCGTTGTCCCGTCCGGTTCCGTGGGGAATTTCCGATGCTGCACCTTCCGCGCCTTGCCGCCGCCGCGGCCCTCAGCCTTCTGGCCAGCACTGCGCTCGCCGGCGAAATCACGGTCTATACCGCGCTGGAGGCCGACCTGCTGCCGGTCTACAAGAAGAGCTTCGAGGAGAAGAACCCCGGCATCACCATCCGCTGGGTGCGCGATTCCACCGGCATCATCACCGCCAAGCTGCTCGCCGAGAAGGACAATCCGCAGGCGGACGTGGTGCTCGGCACCGCCGCCACCTCGCTCCAGCTGCTGGAGGCCGAGGGCATGCTGGAAGCCTATGCCCCGACCGGCCTCGACAAGCTCGACGCGCGCTTCATCGACCCGACCACGCCGCCGGCCTGGGTGGGCACCAATGCCTGGGCGGCCGCGCTCTGCGTCAACAAGGTGGAGATGGAGAAGCGCAGCCTCCCGATCCCGACCAGCTGGGCCGATCTGACCAAGCCCGAATATAAGGGCCTGATCGTGATGCCGAACCCGGCCTCTTCGGGCACCGGCTTCCTCGACGTGTCGAGCTGGCTGCAGATGTGGGGCAATGACAAGGGCTGGGCCTATATGGACGCCCTCGACAAGAACATTGCCACCTACACCCATTCCGGCTCCAAGCCCTGCACGCTGGCGGCGTCCGGCGAATATCCGATCGGCATCTCCTTCGAGTTCCGCGCCGCCCGCCTGATCGACAAGGGCGCGCCGCTCGCCGCCATCATCCCGAGCGAGGGCATCGGCTGGGACATGGAAGCCTCGGGCATCCTCAAGGGCACGCCCAACGAGGCCGATGCGAAGGCGCTGCTCGACTGGGCCGTCTCCGATGACGCCATGAAGATCTATGCCGACAACTACGCCATCCTCGCCAACCCGGCGATGGAGAAGGCGATCCCGAACCTGCCGACCGACATCAAGGCGAAGCTAATCAAGAACGACTTCGCCTGGGCCGCCAGCCATCGCGCCGAGATCCTCACCGAGTGGCAGAAGCGCTTCGACGCCAAGTCCGAGCCGAAGAAGTGATGCCGGAGGTCCTGACAGAGGATCCCCTCGCAGTCCAGTGCGGCTTTCTCATCTTCTTGTAACAGATGAGAAAACTGCCACTCCTCGGGCGCACGGGCGCGGTCGGCGCGTCCTGCGCCTGATACCAAAGATCCTCGAAGAGGACTCTTTGGTATTCAAATGCGGATTTCTCATGCCATTGGAGCATAAGAGAAATTCGGTGTTCTTCGGGCGCTAAGGTGCGGTCAGCGCTTCGTGTGCCTGGTATGACATGACGGGAGCCGGCTCCCGGTCCCCGCACATCCGGGCACCCGTCCCTCATCCGGACGGGTGCCCTGTCGCGTCGCGACGATCCAACGACCCCTGCGGAAGGCGCCCATGACCGAGATGCTCCCAGTTCCCGCACCTGCGGAGGCCTCCGCGCGGCGGCCCTTTCTGGTGGTGACCGACGTCACCAAGAGCTTCGGCGACTTCACCGCCCTGAAGGGCGTCTCGCTGACGGTGGGCGAAGGCGAATTCGTGTGCTTTCTCGGTCCGTCGGGCTGCGGCAAGACCACGCTGCTGCGGGCCATTGCCGGCCTCGACATCCAGACTTCGGGCACCATCCATCAGGCCGGCCGGGACATCTCGGCGCTGCCGCCGGAAGAGCGCGATTTCGGCATCGTCTTCCAGTCCTATGCGCTGTTTCCGAACCTGACGGTGCGCCAGAATATCGGCTTCGGACTCGTCAACCGCGGCCTGAAGCGGGCGGCGATCGAGGCGCGGGTGGACGAGCTGCTTGCCCTCATCGGCCTCACCGATCAGGGGCGCAAATATCCGTCCCAGATCTCCGGCGGCCAGCAGCAGCGCGTCGCGCTCGCCCGGGCGCTGGCGCCGAACCCGGGCCTGCTGCTTCTCGACGAGCCGCTGTCGGCGCTCGATGCCAAGGTGCGCCTCCATCTGCGCGCCGAGCTGAAGCAGCTGCAGGAGCGCCTCGGCGTCACCACCATCATGGTGACCCACGATCAGGACGAGGCCCTCTCGATCGCCGACCGGATCGTCGTCATGAATGTCGGCGGGGTCGAGCAGATCGGCACGCCGCAGGAGATCTACGATCATCCGGCCAGCCGCTTCGTCGCCGATTTCATCGGCGCGATGAATTTTCTGGAGGGCAACGTCATTGCGCCTGGCGCGGTCGGGATCGACGGCCTCGCCGTCCGCCTCGACGAGACGCTGCCGCCGGCCGGAAGCCCGGTCGTGGTGGCGATCCGGCCCGAGGACGTGCGTCTCGGCCCCCCCGGCGCGGAGGTGACCACCGCCGCCAATCCGGTGCCGGTGACCGTCGGCCAGGTCGAGTTCCTCGGCTCCCATGTCCGCGTCGGCCTGCGCCATCCGGCCTTCCGCGGCCGGCCACTCGTGGCCCAGCTCTCCCAGAGCGAGGCCCGCCGGCTCCGCCTCACGCCCGGCCGGCCCATGGAGGCCATCCTGCCGGCCGACCGGCTGCACATCTTCGACAGCCTGATCCCGCACGCCGGCAGCGCGACGCCGCGGATGAACGGGGCCGCTGCCCATGACTGACCTGACCGCCCTGCCCGCTCTGGCCACAGCCCCCCGCATCCGCCCCAGGACCGGCCGTGACGACCGGCTGATGCTGGTGTTCGTGGTGCTCATCGGCGCCTATCTGGTCGTCAGCCTCGCCCTGCCGATCCTGACGATGCTGTGGAAGTCCACCGAAGTTCGGGCCTTTCCCTACGCTGCCGTCTCCGTCGAGGTGGACACCGGATCCGGGCCCGTCGCCCTCGGCACCCTGGCTGCGTCCGCCCGCCGGCTGGGGCTGGAAACGGAGACCGAACAGGCCCGGCGCTCGCCCTCGCTCACGGCGGCCCAGCTTTTCCCGCGCGGCCAGTTCGAGGGCCAGCCGCTGACGGCGGTGCGGATGCGCTTCACTGGCACGCCGACGGAAGGCGTGCTGGAGATGGCCGGCCGGCCGGTCGCGGCCGGCGACTGGGCGGAGGCCGGCCCGAAGGAGCTGCGCCGGCTGGTGCTCCGGGCCGGCACGCTGCGCTCGCTTGCCAACTATGCGGCCTATTTCGGCACGCCGGCCCTCACCACCTCGATCGGCAACAGCCTGGCGGTCTCCCTCGTCACCACCGTCATCACCGTGCTGCTCGCCTTCGGCTTCGCCTATGCGCTCCAGCGCACCTGCATTCCGCTGAAAGGGCTGTTCCGCACCCTCGCCGTTATCCCGATCCTGGTGCCGTCGCTGCTGGCCGGCCTGTCGCTGGTCTATCTCTTCGGCAATCAGGGGCTGCTGAAGAGCCTGATGTTCGGCACCTCGATCTATGGCGCGGCGGGCATCGTGGCGGGCTGCGTGTTCTTCACCTTCCCCCACGCCTTCCTCATCCTCACCACGGCCCTGTCGATTTCCGACGCCCGCCTGTTCGAGGCCGCCCGGGTGCTGCGGACATCGCCCACGCGCACCTTCTTCAACGTCACCCTGCCGGGGGCGCGCTATGGCATCGTCTCGGCGGCCTTCGTGGTGTTCACCCTGACGATCACCGAATTCGGCGTGCCGAAGGTGGTCGGCGGGGATTTCAACGTGCTCGCCGTCGACATCTACAAGCAGGTGGTCGGCCAGCAGAATTTCGCCATGGGCGCCGTCGTCTCGGTGATCCTGCTGATCCCGGCCATCGTCGCCTTCTTCGTCGACCGCTTCGTCACCGCCCGGCAGGTGGCGCTGCTGACGGCACGCGCAGTGCCCTATCAGCCCGAGCCCCGGCGCGGCCGCGACACCGCCGCCTTCCTGTTCTGCCTCGTGGTGGCGGGGATGCTGGTGGCCGTGCTCGGCATCGCGCAATATGCGGCGCTGGTGAAGTTCTGGCCCTATGACCGCGCGCTGACGCTCGCCCATTTCTCCTTCGAAGGGGTCGATGGCGGCGGCTGGGAATCCTATGGCAACTCGCTGCGGCTCGCCTTCTACACCGCCATCATCGGCACGGTGATCGTCTTCGTCGGCGCCTATCTCGTGGAAAAGGGCCGCGGCTTTGCGGCGGCCCGCTCGGGCCTGCACTTCCTCGCCATGATGCCCATGGCGATCCCCGGTCTGGTGCTGGGCCTGTCCTACATCTTCTTCTTCAACGACCGCGAAAATCCGCTGCATGCCCTCTACGGGACGATGGCGATCCTGGTGATCTCGGCGATCACCCATTTCTACACGGTCTCCCATCTCACCGCCCTGACGGCGCTGAAGGCCATGGACCGCGAGTTCGAGGCTGTCGCCGCCTCGCTGAAGCAGCCGATGACGCGCATGTTCGCCCGCGTCACCCTGCCCGTCTGCCTGCCGACCGGGCTCGATGTCGCCGGCTATCTGTTCGTCAACGCCATGACGACCGTGTCGGCCGTCGTCTTCCTCTATGCGCCGGCCACCACCCTGGCCGCCGTCGCCGCCCTGAACATGGACGATGCCGGCCAGATCCAGCCGGCAGCGGCCATGTGCATGCTGATCTTCTACACCAACCTCGCCGCCCGCGGCGTCCACATGCTGCTCGCCCGGCTGCTGGCCCGCTCCCAGGCCTGGCGCAGCCGCTGACCCGCCGGGACGCCCTGCCCCGGCCTCCTCGGGACACCGGTCGCCGGGTGTCCCGGAAGGAGCCGCGCAACGCCGGAGCCTTGAGGACCCCGGCGCTCAGTCCGCGCGCTCGTAGATCTCCTGCGCCTCGGTCAGCGCCGCATCCAGGGTGCGGCCCGCGCCATAGGGGGCGAGGTCGGCGCCCGGCGCCAGGCCGGGCAGAAGCCGCGGGCACGGCTCGGCCGCCCCCAGCACCATGCGGACCGGCACCACGCCCGCCCACAGCGGATGGCCATAATCCTCCTCGTCATCGACGATGCCCTTGTCGCGCACCTTGCCGACGGCCTCCTCGATCTCCATGCCGATGACGGCGGTGGCCTTGATCTCCTGATCGGTGGCGGTGCGCAGCCCCGCCGCCCGGCCCGGATAGAAGCGGTCGATCATGGCATCGAGTGCCTGCCGCTTCTCGTCCGCATCGGCGATCAGCCGGGCGGTGCCGAAGCACATGGCCGAGCGGTAATCGACCGAGTGATGGAAGCCGGACCGGGCGAGCACCAGCCGGTCCAGATGGGCGACCGTGAGGCAGACCGGCACGCCGGCCTTCAGATGACGCATCATCCGGCTCGCCGAGGAGCCGTGCCAGTAGAGCCGGTCCCCCTCGCGCCAGAAGGCGGTGGGCGTGGCGAAGGGCTGTCCGTCGATCACATAGGCCACATGGCACAGCATCGCCGCATCGAGGATCGCGTGCACCGACGCGCGGTCATAGCGGGCGCGCTCATGGGCCCGCTTCACGCGGTTGCGGTCGGTGATGGGAAAGCTGTCGTCGGTCATCGGGATTGCCTTGCCGTGGGCGGTCAGGCATCGATAGCCTGCCCTATTGGTTCGACACAGGCCCAATCCGATGCAATCTCGTCCGACCAATCCGGACTGGTCCGCCCTCCTCCCGGTTGCCCTTGCCGATGGTCCCCAGCGCCCGGCGCTCTACCGGGCGCTGCGCGACCTGATCGAGACCCGGCGTCTCGCTCCCGGCTGCCGGCTGCCGCCGACCCGGGATCTGGCTGCCCGGCTCGGGCTTGCCCGCGGGGTGGTCGTTGCGGCCTACGAGATGCTGGCGGCCGATGGCTTTGCCGAAGCCCGGGTGGGCGCCGGCACCTTCGTGGCGGCCGACGTGCCGGCGCTGGTGCCGCTGGCCCCAGGCCCGGCCGAGCCGCCGCCGCCCCTGCGGCTGCCCGGCACCCTCGGGGTGACGCCCGAGGATCCGCGCACCATGCACCTCTTCCGCACCCTGATCGCACGCCATCTGGCGCGGCCGGATCCGCGCTTCTTTGCCTATGGCGACCCGCGCGGCGGGCGGGAGCTGCGGACGGCCATCGCCGATTATCTCGCCACCGCCCGGGGGGTGCGCTGCACGCCGGAGCGCATCGTGCTCACCGCCGGTACCCAGCATGGTCTGGATCTGGCAATCCGGACGGTTCTCACCCCCGGCGATCCGGTGTGGATCGAGGATCCATGCTACCAGATGGCCCGCGCCGCCCTGGAGGCGGCCGGCATGCGGCTGGCCGGCATTCCGGTGGACGAGGAAGGTCTCGATGTGGAGGCTGGCCGGGCCCGGGCGCCCACGGCCCGGGCGGTCTATGTCACGCCGTCGCACCAGTTTCCGCTCGGGGTGGTCCTCAGCCTGCGTCGCCGTCTCGCCCTGGTCGAGTGGGCGGCGCGCACCGGCGCGTGGATCATCGAGGATGATTATGACAGCGAATTCCGTCATGCCGGCGCGCCGCTGACGGCCCTTCAGGGCATCGACGCGGCCGAGCGGGTGATCTATCTCGGTACCTTCTCGAAGATCCTGTTTCCGGGGCTGCGCATCGGCTACATGGTGCTGCCGCCGGCTCTGGTCGCGCCCGTGACGGCGCTGCGCGCCCGCAGCGACCGCTTCCCCTCGCCGCTTCTGGAGCCGGCCCTGACCGACTTCCTGACTGGCGGCCATCTCTCGGCCCATCTGCGCCGGGCCCGGCGCACCGCCGTTGCCGCGCGGGATGCCCTCGTCGCCGGCCTTCTGGCGGCGGGCCTGCCGGTCCGCGCCCCGGATCAGGGGCTGCACCTGATCGCGCCGCTGCCCGAAGGCGTGGCCGACAGCGCGGCGATCCCGGCCGTCCGCGCGGCCGGTCTCGGCGCCCGCGCCCTCTCCGGCTTCTATGTGCAGGCCCCGCCCCGTTCGGGTCTGGTCATCGGCTTCGGCGGCTTTGCCGCCGACACCCTCGGGGCAGCCGCGCGGGGCCTTGCCGGCCTCGACTGGGAGGCCCTGGGCGCATCCGCCCCCCCGAAATAACCTGCGCGCCGTCCGGCCGGGCCGGACGACGCGCAGGAAGAAGACCCGGGATCATACCAAAGATCCTCGAAGAGGACTCTTTGGTAGGCAAATGCGGATTTCTCATGCCATTGGAGCATATGAGAAATTCGCTGTTCTTCAGGCGCTAAGGTGCGGTCAGCACTTCGTGCGGCTGGTATCAGACCTCCGGCGGCTCAGCCGCCATTGGCCGAGGACACGCCGACACCCGGCGTGCCGCGCTTCAGGTCCTTGTCGATGGCGAGCTTTCCGGAGCCCAGCTGCTCGCGGTAGACCTGCAGGTTCTCCATGACGCGCTGAACATAATTGCGGGTCTCCGCATAGGGGATCCGCTCCACCCAGTCGACGGCATCCACCCGCGGATCACGCGGGTCGCCATACATCTGCACCCACTTGTTCACCCGGCTGGCGCCGGCATTGTAGGCGGCGAAGGTCATGATGTAGGAGCCGTCGAAACGGCCGATCAGCTCGTCCAGATGGGCCGCGCCCAGGGTGGCATTATAGGCAGGGTCGGCGGTCAGCCGGTTGACCTGGAAGGGCACGCCGACCTTCTTGGCGGTGGCCGAGGCGGTTGCCGGCATCAGCTGCATCAGGCCGCGGGCACCGGCGGGCGAAACGGCCCCGGGATTGAAGGTGCTTTCCTGGCGGGCGATGGCATAGACCAGCGGCCGCTCGAAGCCGGCCGGCATCTGGGCCGAGCGCGGGATGGCCGAGGTCGGGAAGGCCAGACCCTGCACCGGCAGGCCGCGCTGCATGGCGCTCTTGGCGACATTCAGGGCGAAATGGTTCTTGCCCATCTGCTCGGCCAGCTGGGACAGCAGAGCCACCTGCCCGGGCGTCGGCAGGGTGTCGGAAAGCTGATCGAAGAAGGGCCAGGTCGAGTCGCCAAGGCCCGCGGCATTCATCCGCCGGATGACCCGGACCATCTCGTTGCTGTCGAAGGCAGACTTGTCGGATCCGCTCGGCCGCGGCGCGCCGCCGACGGCGGTCGAGGACTGGCCGAGCCGCGTCCGGGCCAGCTGACCATAATAGGTCATGCCATACTGGGCGGCCTTCTGATAATGGGTCTTGGCATTGCCGGTGGAACCGGCGGCCTCATAGGCCCGGCCCATCCAGTATTCGGCGCGGGCCTTGCTGATCGGCGTGGAGGACACCTCCTCGATGCGCTCGAAATGAGCGGCAGCGCGGCGCGAATCCTTCAGATAGCTGAGCGCATACCAGCCGGCATGGAATTCCGCATCGGCCTGCACCGACGGGGATTCCGCCGCATGGGCGGCCACGATCTTGTAGGCGGTCTTGGCGTCGCCGAGATCCAGCAGCTCGCGGGAAATCACCCGCCGCTCGGTCCACCAGGCGTCGGGATCCACCAGCTGCTCGCGCTTGGTGGGGGCCCCCAAAAGCAGCTCGGCCGCCTCCTCGTCCTTGCCGTCACGGCGCAGCAGCACGATCTTGCCATAGCGCACGCCCGGATCGCGCACCGACAGCGCGTTGATGCGGGCCATGGCATCCGGCGCCTTGCGGATCACGGCAAGGCGCGCATCGACATAGGTCTGGTCGCTGGCGGAGAGATAGCGCTTCATGCGCGCGGCTTCGACCTGACGCTCGTCATAGAGCATCTTGTCGGCGCGGAAGCGGTGATCTTCCTTGGTCAGCATGGGGCCGAATTCGGAATAGAAGGCCTGCTCCTCGGCGGCTTCCATGTGATCGGTGCGCCAGCTCTCGCGCACATAGACGACCGCCTCGGAGCGCTTGCCGAGGGCGATCAGGGAGCGGGCGAGGATGATGGTGCCCTTGACCGATTCCGGCTGGCTGCGGCCGAAGGCGGAAATGATGGACTGCGGCGTCTCGCTGGAGCGGTAGAGCGCTTCCTCGGCGCGGCGACGCAGCATCTTCGGCGTCGGCCAGCCCGGGCTCGACCGGTAGAAGCCGGTAATCATGTCCACCGACAGGGTCGGCTCGCCGGTGCGGATCAGCATCCAGTCGACGATCTTGCCGTCGAGGGAATTGCCCATGGTGTTGCGGATGCGGATCGCCTCGGCGATCCGGCCGGCCGAGACGGCATCGGCCGCCGCCTTGAGGCTGGCGCCGCCCTGCGGGCTGACGGAATCCGCCCGCGCGATCTGGACCTCCTGGGCGAGGACCAGTCCGGACACGGGCACAAGCCCCGCGACCACGCAGGTTGCCAGCAGGATCCGGCCATGCCGGGCCGCACGCGCCGTGCGTGTCACCATGTTCCACCCTCCTGATGCCTGCCCCGGGAAACCCGCCCTGCCGGATCGGTCCATCCGGTTTTCAGGTCGCGGACCCCCGCCCGGGGTGGCCCTGTCACCTCACGAAACGCCCTCCTCCGGGCGCATCGCGGCAGAAGCATGGTGCCACGACAACACCCGCCAGAAAGGCGTGTTGCTGGTCCGACTCTCCGGCCGGTCTGGTCAACAAAGGGTTAAGATCGCGGCCGATCCATGGCGCTGCGGAGCACATCCACACGGACTCCGTGTCATTTGCGCCGGCGCAGCGCGTCCGCCGAGGCCAGCACCGCCCCGCCGGTGACGAACACGGCGCCCGCGATCACCGCCGGGGTGAAGGTGCCGAATCCCGCCGCCACCAGCAGCAGCGTGGAGAGGATCGGCGTGGCGTAGGCGGCGACCCCCAGGAACTGGATGTCGCCACGCTTCATGCCATAGTCCCAGACGAAGAAGGACAACCCGACCGGGAACAGGCCGGCGCCCAGGATCAGCAGCCAGGTGGTCATGTCCGTCGGCAGCCCGGCCGGCTCGAACAGGAAATGGCAGACGCAGGACAGGAGCGCCGTCACCAGACAGAAGCCCGCCACCGCCTCGCTCGGCACGCTGGCAAAGCGCCGCGACACCACGGAA
>JBBSSF010000086.1:0-10021 GCA_038242345.1 Hyphomicrobiales bacterium | reverse complement strand
TGAATTCTGCGCCCCCCTTGGCTGCTTCTCCTGCCGGACGAACCGGACCGGCCGGAGCCGTATCCCGCAAGCCCCGAACGAGGCGACCGGATGCGGACCGCAGACAGGGACCGACGGGCGGCCAGATCAACCCCAAACCCGCCGGCGGGCTTCGCCGGAACCGGTTCCACTGGAGCACACATGGCCCTTTCCACCCCAACCCGCGAAGATTTCGCCGCGCTTCTGGCCGAATCCTTCTCCCAGTCCGAGCAGTTCGAAGGCTCGGTGGTGAAGGGCAAGGTCGTCGCGATCGAGAAGGATCTCGCGGTCATCGACGTCGGCATGAAGGTCGAGGGGCGCGTTCCCCTCAAGGAGTTCGGCGCGAAGGCCCGCGACGGACAGCTGAATGTCGGCGACGAAGTCGAAGTCTATCTGGAGCGCGTCGAGAACGCCCTCGGTGAAGCCGTGCTGTCGCGCGACAAGGCGCGGCGCGAGGAGAGCTGGGTCCGTCTCGAAGCAGCCTTCGAGAAGGGCGAGAAGGTCACCGGTCAGATCTTCAACCAGGTCAAGGGTGGCTACACCGTCGATCTCGATGGCGCCGTCGCCTTCCTGCCGCGTTCGCAGGTGGACATCCGCCCGGTGCGCGATGTCGGCCCGCTGATGCACACGCCCCAGCCCTTCCAGATCCTCAAGATGGACAAGCGCCGCGGCAACATCGTTGTCTCGCGCCGTGTCGTCCTGGAAGAGACCCGCGCCGAGCAGCGCTCCGAGCTCGTCCAGAGCCTGGAAGAGGGTCAGATCATCGAAGGCGTGGTCAAGAACATCACCGATTATGGTGCGTTCGTTGACCTCGGCGGCATCGACGGCCTGCTGCATGTCACCGACATGGCGTGGCGCCGCGTGAACCATCCGTCGGAGATCGTGACCATCGGCCAGACCGTCCGGGTCCAGATCATCCGCGTGAACCACGAGACGCACCGCATCTCGCTCGGCATGAAGCAGCTGCTGGCCGATCCGTGGGATGGCATCGAGGCCAAGTATCCGGTCAACGCCCGCTTCAAGGGCCGCGTGACCAACATCACCGACTACGGCGCCTTCGTGGAGCTGGAGCCGGGGATCGAGGGCCTGATCCACGTCTCCGAGATGTCGTGGACCAAGAAGAACGTCCATCCGGGCAAGATCGTTTCCACCTCGCAGGAAGTGGAAGTGATGATCCTGGAAGTGGATCCGGTGAAGCGCCGCATTTCGCTGGGCCTCAAGCAGACCCTGTCGAACCCGTGGGAAGTCTTCGTCGAGAAGTATCCGGCCGGTTCCGTGGTCGAAGGCGAAGTCAAGAACAAGACCGAGTTCGGTCTGTTCCTGGGTCTCGACGGCGACGTGGACGGCATGGTGCATCTGTCCGACCTCGACTGGAACCGTCCGGGCGAGCAGGTCATCGACGAGTTCCGCAAGGGCGAGATGGTCAAGGCCGTCGTGCTCGACGTGGACGTCGAGAAGGAGCGCATCTCGCTGGGCATCAAGCAGCTCGCGGGTGACCCCTTCGCCGACGCCGGCGACATCAAGAAGGGCCAGATCGTCACGTGCGAGATCACGGACGTGAAGGACGGCGGTCTGGAAGTGAAGCTGGTCGGCACCGACCTCTCCACCTTCATCCGTCGCGCCGATCTCGCCCGCGACCGCGCCGACCAGCGCCCGGACCGCTTCGCCAAGGGCGAGCGGATCGACGCCCGCGTCATCCAGTTCGACCGCCGCGCCCGCCGGGTGCAGGTGTCGATCAAGGCGCTGGAGATCGCCGAGGAGAAGGAGGCCGTCGCCCAGTTCGGTTCGACCGACTCCGGCGCCTCGCTCGGCGACATCCTGGGTGCCGCGCTCCGCGCCCGCGAGGAGAACCGCCGCTGAGGCTGACCGAACGGGCGGACGTCTGTCCGCCCGGACGGGCACTTCGCGTGCACTCCTGACCGGCCGTGCCGGCCCATGACTGGATATGCGCCCCGGGATCCGGCCTTGCTGACCGGGCCCGGGGCGCAGTCCGTTTTCCGGCCTGTCCGTGCGGCCGCCCCTCAGGTGGTCCCGGGCCGGAAGATCCTCCGCCCGCCCCTTGAGAGGCTGTCCGGGCCCGGCCCGCCGCCCCTTTCCTGATGCGGCGCACAGAAAACATCCGTGTTCTTTCGAGACTGGCCTGCTTCCGCCGGCCCCGATATCCTGCCCGGGCTCTGCGTCGGGTAGCGGGCTGCCCTTCCCGGAGAGGACAGGATCCGACGAACCGAGATCCAAGGATCGACGACGATGTCCCTTGATGCCGATACCATCGTCGAACGCCGGCGCACGCGACGGGCCCTCGGGCTGTGGCGCGCGGTTGCCGTCGTCGCGCTCGTGGCCGTGGCGGGATCCTGGATATTCGCCAAGAGCGACCTGTTCGGGGGGCGCACCCAGCCCCATGTCGCCCGCATCACCATTTCCGGCGTCATCACCGAGAACCGCAAGCGTCTGGCCATGATCCGCGAGATCCGCGACGCGCCCCAGGTGCGCGGCGTGATCGTGGCCATCGACAGCCCCGGCGGGACCACTTCCGGTGGCGAGGCGCTCTATGACAGCATCCGCGACCTTGCCGCCCACAAGCCCACGGTTGCCGTCAGCGGGACCATCGCGACCTCGGCCGGCTATCTGGTGGCGCTGGCGGCCGACCGGATCGTGACCCGGCGCAATACGATCACCGGATCCATCGGCGTTCTTGTCCAGTTTGGCGAAATCAGCCGCCTTCTCGACATGATCGGCGTAAAGATGGAAGCTGTGAAGAGCGCACCGCTGAAGGCGACACCGAATCCCGCCGAGCCGACCTCGGAAGCGACCCGGGAGATGCTGGCAAGCCTGGTGCGCGATTCCTATGACTGGTTCGTCGGCCTGGTCGCCGAGCGGCGTCACATGACACCGCAGGTGGCAAGGGGTCTCGCCGACGGGCGCATCGTGACCGGCCACCAGGCCCTGGAACTCGGGCTGATCGATGCGATCGGCGGCGAAGACACGGCTGTGGTGTGGCTGGAAACGGAGCGGGGCATTCCGCGCAATCTCCCGGTCGTCGACTGGGCGCCGGCGCGGGAGTCCCTCACCGACGGATGGATCGGCTCGGTGGTTGACCGGGTGATCGTGGCTGCCGGACGCCTGATCGGCCTGTCCGGCACGGAACTCGTCGGTTCGCGCGCGCTGCTTTCGGTTCTGCCGGGTGCGGCGTGGTCTTCTGATGTCCAGGGCGTAGGGGTCGTCCGATGATCAAGTCCGAGCTCGTCCAGAAACTGGCAGAGCGCAATCCGCACCTGTACCAGCGGGACGTCGAGAATATCGTCAATGCGATCCTCGACGAGATCACCCGGGCGCTTGTGAACGGCGACCGTGTCGAGCTCAGGGGGTTCGGGGCCTTCTCGGTGAAGAACCGCCCGGCCCGGGTGGGGCGCAACCCGCGCACCGGCGACAAGGTGGATGTCGGCGAGAAGTCCGTGCCCTTCTTCAAGACGGGCAAGGAGCTGCGCGAGCGTCTGAATGACGGCACCGATCATGGTGAGGATGACGACGAGGAGTGATTCCCGTTATCTGCGGCCCGGCCCGCGTGGCCGGGCGCTCCTGTCCTGTGTGGCCCGGCGGAACGACAGTGGACTCGGGCAACGAACAGGCATGGGTGCGGTTCTGTTCCCGGTCTTGACCTTTTCCGGCCGGTATGTGTTCTAGCCGGTTCGATCGCGCGTTCTCCCGGCTCCCCGGGAGCGCCTGTTCTCGAGGGAGGGCCGCCAGCGACGCGGCAACGAGACGTGATGGACCGCATCCGGACAGCCAAATTCTCCATCGGCCAGGTCGTGCGGCATCGGCTCCACCCCTTCCGGGGCGTGGTCTTCGATGTCGACCCGATCTTCTCCAACACGCAGGAATGGTGGGAGTCGATCCCGGAGGGTTCCCGTCCGGCCAAGGACCAGCCGTTCTATCATCTGCTGGCCGAGAACGCCGACAGCGAATATGTCGCCTATGTGTCCGAGCAGAATCTCGTCGCCGATGACACCGGCGAGCCGGTGCGCCATCCCCAGGTCGACGAAATGTTCCTGATTGCCGAGGACGGCCACTATCGCGCCCGTGCGCCCCGGTTCAACTGATCCCCGCTGCACATTTTCAGGCGACGTGGACACCGGTTCGCGGGAAAAAGTGCGGTCTCTCGATAATCCGGTCCCTTTCCCGTGCGCCGGAGCGACCGGGGTGGGCTCCGCAGCCGCAAAACCGCCACCCGGATCGGGAACCAATCGTCCCCTTGCAGGTTGTGCGATGCGGCAGCTAGGATCCCGGGTGACAGATTCGGAAGACGCACCGGAGGATGAGGGGATTCCGGCCCGCTGCAGGACGCAGGTTTCCATAGTCCGGGCAACCGGACGGACCGGATTGCTTCGACCGGAGATTGCCTCCGGTCCCGATTTTTCGGACCTTGAGGGCCGCGCCGGGTCCCGGACCGCCCTTCCCCCGGGGAAGGGCGGATTTTTCGATCCGATTGCGCATCGCGGCCGGCTTGCGGTCCGCGCCAGTCTTTAGAGCATTTTCAATGCGAAGTGGATACCGGTTCGCTTGAGGAAAATGCGTAAGATCAACAATCTAGAGTGTTTTCCGCGAGCCGGAGCGAGCGGAAAGTGCTCCAGTCCTGCTCCATTTCAGCTCTGGCGCGCCGGCGGGCCGCCCCACGAGACCGAGGTGACGGATCATGTCGCAGCCGAAAGCCGGCGAGCTTTCACGGGTCGGGCGTGTGCTGGCGGCATCGCGGTCGATGCTGCTCGGGATCGGCGTCTTCAGCTGTATCCTCAACATCCTGATGCTCTCGGGGTCGCTCTACATGCTCCAGGTCTATGACCGGGTGCTGACCTCGCGCAGCGTGCCAACCCTGGTGGCCCTGTCCGGCCTCCTGCTTGGCGTCTATGTCTTTCTGGGCGCCCTCGATCTGGTGCGCCAGCGCATCCTCACCCGGCTCGGCCATCGCTTCGACGAGGACATCGGGCCATCGGCCTTCGAGGCCCATGTGAGCCTGCGCGTGAAGGCCGGCCCCCGGGCCGATCTCACCCAGCCGATCCGGGATGTGGACAGCCTGCGCCAGTTCTTCGGCGGCCAGGGCGTCGCCGCCCTCTTCGACATGCCGTGGATGCCGGTCTATCTGCTGGTGGTCTTCCTCATCCATCCGGTTCTCGGGCTGGTCGCCACCGGCGGCGCCCTGTTCCTGTTCCTGATGGCCTATCTGACCGACGTGACCACCCGCGCCGGGCTGAAGCAGGTCAACGAGATCGCCATGAAGCGCCAGGCGCTGGCGGACGCCGGCCGCCGCAATGCCGAGGCGGTCTATGGCATGGGCATGGTCTCCACCCTTGGCCGGGTCTGGACGCGGATCAATGCCCAGTTCATCGCTGCCAACGCCGCCCTGAACGACCGGGCCGGGCTCTACAGCACCATCTCCAAGGTGTTCCGCCTCGGCCTCCAGTCGGCCATGCTGGGCGTCGGCGCCTATCTGGCGGTCAACGAGGCGGTCACCGGCGGCGCCATGATCGCGGCCTCCATCATCATGGGCCGCGCCCTCGCCCCGGTGGAGACCGCCGTCGGCAACTGGCGCTCGATCCAGCAGGCCCGCCAGGCCTATGGCCGGCTGAACGCCACCCTGAAGGCGGCGGACAACCGTCCGCGCATGCAGCTTCCCGCCCCCGCCCACCGGCTGGTGGTCGACCGCATCGTGGTCGCCCCGCCCGGCGGCACGACACCGATCCTGGCCGACATCCGCTTCGAGCTGAAGGCCGGCGAGGCCCTCGGCGTGGCCGGGCCGACCGGCGGCGGCAAGTCGACGCTTGCGCGCTCCATCGTCGGCGTGTGGCCGGTCGGCCGTGGCACGATCTCCCTGGACGGGGCGCCCCTTGACCAGTGGCCCCCCGATGATCTCGGTCGGCACATCGGCTACCTGCCCCAGGATGTCGAGCTGTTCGACGGCACGGTGGAGGAGAACATCGCCCGTTTCGACGAGAACCGGACACCGGAGAAGGTGATCGCCGCCGCTCGCACCGCCGGGGTGCACGACATGGTGCTGCGCCTGCCCGACGGCTATGCCACCCGGATCGGCGATGGCGGCGCGGTGCTCTCGGGCGGCCAGCGCCAGCGGCTGGGCCTTGCCCGCGCCCTCTATGGCGAGCCCTTCCTGATCGTCCTCGACGAGCCCAACTCCAATCTCGACGCCGATGGCGACAACGCCCTCATCAATGCCATCCGCAGCGTGAAGGCGCGGGGCGGCATCGTCGTCATGATCGCCCATCGCCCGGCGGTGATGGTCGCCGTGGACCAGATGCTCGTCATCGAACAGGGCCGTCAGGTGGCCTTCGGGCCGCGGGATCAGGTCATCGCCAAGCTCATGAACCGTCCCCCGGTCCAGCTTGTGGAAGGTGGACGCGCGCCCCAGCCGGGTGCGGGAACCCAGGGAGCCGCGAAATGAGCGGTCAGTCCGAACCGGCCGTTCCCGCGGCCGAAGTGCCGGCGGAAACGTCCGCCGCGCCCGAGAAGCTGCCGACGGCAGCCGCCCCCGTGGCCCCCCGCCCTGCGGCGTCGGTGTCCCACGAGATCCGGCGCTATCTGCTGATCGGCTTCCTGCTGGTGCTCGTCATGGTGGGCGGCGCCGGCACCTGGGCGGCCTTTGCCAACATCACCAGCGCGATCATCGCCCACGGCATCGTCGTGGTGGAAAGCCGGGTGAAGAAGGTGCAGCACCGGGATGGCGGCATCGTCGGCGAGATCCACGTCGAGGATGGCGACGAGGTGAAGGCGGGCGACCTGCTCATCAGGCTCGACGAGACCCTGCTGAAGGCCAATCTCGGCGTGATCGTGCAGCAGCTCATCACCCTCGACGCCCGGCTCGCCCGGCTGGAGGCCGAGCGCGACGATGCCACCACCATCACCTTCCCCGACTGGCTGGAGAAGCAGCGCGCGGACCCGGAAATCGCCAAGGTGCTGGTGGGCGAGACCACCCTGTTCACCGCCCGGCGCCAGGCCCTCGACGGACAGATCGACCAGCTCAAGGAGCGGGTCAGCCAGTCGGAGGAGCAGATCCAGGGGCTCGACGTCCAGCGTCAGGCCAAGGAAGACGAGATCAGCCTGATTAATCAGGAGCTGACCGGTCTTGAAGCCCTCTATTCCCGCGGCCAGGTGCCCATCACCCGGGTGATCGCCAACAAGCGCGAGCGCACCCGGCTTGAGGGCGAGCGCGGGGCGCTGATCTCCCAGATCGCCGTGACCCGCGGCCGCATCAGCGAGACCGGGCTGCAGATCCTCCAGCTCCAGCACGCCTTCCGCGAGGAGGTGCTGAAGGACCTGCGCGATACCCAGGCCCAGGTGGCCGGGCTGTCGGAGCGCCGCATTGCGGCCGAGGAGCAGCTCTCGCGCACCGAGATCCGGGCGCCTCAGGCCGGCTATGTCCACGAGCTCGCCGTCCACACCATCGGCGGGGTCGTCACCCCGGGCGAAACGCTGATGCAGATCGTGCCGGAAAAGGATGCGCTCCTGGTCGAGGCCCGGGTATCGCCCACCGATATCGACCAGGTGCATGCCGGCCAGCCGGCCGTCATCACCTTCTCGGCCTTCAGCCAGCGCACCACCCCCCAGCTCGATGGTCATGTGGCGACCGTCTCGCCGGATCTGGTGCAGGATCAGAAGACCGGCGTGGTCTATTTCACCGTCCGGGTGGCGCTCGATCCCGGGCAGCTGCAGCGACTGGGCGATCTCAAGCTGCTGCCCGGCATGCCGGCGGAAGTGTTCATCCGCACCGGCGAGCGCACGGTGATGACCTTCCTGCTCAAGCCGCTGACGGACCAGATCCGCCACACCTTCCGCGAGGGCTGAGCGTGGCGCGATCTCCCCGCCGGCCGGCAAAACCGGCCGGCGATCTCTTCGGCCTGCCTGTCAGCGGACACCCGGACGCGGCTCTGGATGCCGCCTTCCGCGCCCGGGCCGGCGGCGCCCTGGCCGGCATCGACGAAGCCGGACGCGGCCCCTGGGCCGGCCCGGTGGTGACGGCCGCCGTGATTCTGGATCCGGCGGCGATTCCCGCCGGGCTCGATGATTCCAAGGCCCTGACGGAGGCCGCCCGCGAGCGGCTGTTCACCGCCATCATCGCCAGCGCCGATGTCGCCATCGCGCTGGGGTCCGTCGCCGAAATCGATTCCGTCGGCATCCGCCGCGCGACCCTCAATGCCATGACCCGCGCCGCCACGGCCCTTGGCCGCAGGCCGATGCTCGCCCTTGTGGACGGGCTGGACGTGCCGCCGGGCCTCCCCTGCCCCGGCGAGGCGCTGGTGAAGGGCGATGCGCGCTCGCCCTCGATCGCGGCCGCCTCCATCGTCGCCAAGGTGACCCGGGACCGGCTGATGATGCGGCTGGACACCGTCCATCCGGGCTATGGATTCGCCCGTCACAAGGGCTATGGCACCGCCGCCCATCAGGAAGCCCTTGCCCGGTTCGGGCCTTCGCCCGTGCACCGGACGAGTTTTCGCCCCGTGCGCCTGCTTCTGGAGACCGGCGCCCGTGCGTCGTCTCTCTCCGGCAGCGGTCCGACCGGATGAATCTTGACTTTCGGCTGCGAATGACTAGGGTCCGCGGCCACGAGACATGGATCAGGACCGGTCGGCCGCTGGCGTACCGGACATCCGCTCTCCCCGAAACTGTTGGACGGCAGATGCCGGGCCCGGTACCGGGGATACAAGTTTTCTCCGAGGATCAGCCATGGCCAAGGCCACTACCATCAAGATCAAGCTGCTTTCGACCGCCGATACCGGCTTCTTCTACGTGACGAAGAAGAACTCCCGCACCATGACCGACAAGATGGTGAAGCGGAAGTACGATCCGGTTGCCAAGAAGCACGTCGAGTTCAAGGAAGCCAAGATCAAGTGAGGCGTTCCCGGGCGCCTGCCCGGGAGAGATCTCCGGATCTCGTCTCCGATCAGAATCTGGACGGGGGAGAATTCCACAACGGGATTCTCCCCCGTTTTTCGTCCGGGGCCAGTCGGCGGACACGGAGTTGTGTCGCACCCGGATGACAATCGTCTTTGCCGATCCCGCCTCAGTTATGCGACGATTCGGTGACACGCACCCGGCAGGTCATTTCCGGCCGCCCGAACGGTCCCCCTCCCGGGGCCGCCGGACGCGGAACCGGAACGGCCTGCCGAACGTCATCAGAAAGAGACAGGCCGCATCCGGGCTCCCGGAGGATGGCCGAGAGAACCGCCCGACCCTCCCCCTGCCCCTGGCGGCGTGCGGGGATGGGCTCCGGCAAGAGGGGCCTGTTTCCGCCTTGCGGGACCAGGCGCGGGCGCCAGCGGGAGGAATGTTGCGCGATGACCCAGTCGCCCGGCCCGGGACGGGATCTGAAGGTTGATTTCTGGCGCGGCTTCGCGCTGGTGACGATCTTCGTCAACCATGTTCCCGGCAACCCGTTCGAGCATTTCACCAGCCGGAATTTCGGCCTGTCGGACAGTGCCGAGCTGTTCGTGTTCCTGGCCGGGCTGTCGGCGGCGCTGGCCTATCTGCCGTGCTTCCGGCCCGGCGAGGCGCTGGTGCAGTCGGTGCGCATCTGGCAGCGCTCGTGGTCGCTCTATCTCTTCCATCTGGCGACGACGGTGATTGCCGTGGCGCTGCTGATGCTGGCCTGGCGGGTGTTCCAGGATCCGTTCTGGCTGCGCACCAATGGCGTCGACATCCTGCTGCGCCGGCCGGTGGCAGGGCTGCTCGGCCTTGGCACGATGGGCTTCCAGCTCGGCTACTTCAACATCCTGCCGCTCTATATCGTGCTGTTCGCCGCCCTGCCGGTGATGCTGTTCCTGGCGCGGCGGGATCTCTCGCTGCTGCTGGCGGCCTCGCTGTCGATCTATATCGGCTTCCAGCTCACCCCGATCGCAACGCCGTCCTATCCCCAGACCGAGGGCTGGTTCTTCGAGCCGCTCGCCTGGCAGCTGCTGTTCGTGATCGGCTTCCTGGTCGGCGCCCTGCGGCAGGAGGGCCT
>JBBSSF010000085.1:0-10080 GCA_038242345.1 Hyphomicrobiales bacterium | reverse complement strand
CGGAGCCGAAGACGAGGGGCAGGAAATCCTGCAGCCAGTCCTTGAGCACGGTGACGAGGGTGGCGCCCAGCAGCGCGCCCCAGACATGGCCGGAGCCGCCGACCACCGCCATCAGCAGATATTCGATGCCGGCATTCGGCCCGAAGGCGGAGGGGCTGACGGCGCGCTGGAAGTGGGCATAGAGCCACCCCGACAGGCCCGCCAGCAGCGCGGCATAGACGAACACCACGAGCTTGGCCCGGGGGGTGTTGACGCCGAAGGCTTCCGCCGCGGTCCGCCCCCGGCGCAGCGCCCGGATGGCCCGGCCGATGCGGCTGTCGAGCAGGTTCATGGTGGCGAGGATCGAGAGTGCCACCGCAACCCACACCAGCGGATAGAAGCTGCGCGGGGTCGAGAGCTCCAGCCCGAACAGCGACACCGACGGGATGCCGGAGAGGCCGTCATGGGCGCCAAGCAGCGGGATGTTGCCGAAGAGATAGAAGAAGGCGATGCCCCAGCAGAGCGTGCCGAGCGGCAGATAATGGCCCGACAGCCGCACCGTCATGGCGCCGATGAGCAGGGCCGAGATCCCGGTGACGAGAAGGGCCACCGGCAGGGTCGCCCAGGGCGACCAGCCATAATCGAGACAGAGCACGGCGGTGGTGTAGGCGCCGAAGCCGACAAAGGCCGCCTGCCCGAAGGAGGTCATGCCGCCGACGCCGGTGAGCAGCACCAGACCGAGGGCGACCAGCGCCGCCAGCGCGATGTAGACGAGCAGCGTCACCCAGAAATCGGGCATCGGCAGCAAAGGGATGGCCAGCGTGACGATCGCGAAGCCGAGGGTCAGGATCCGGGGAGACAGGCTCATTCCTCGTCCTCCGCATGGGGGGCCGCCAGCGAACGCCAGAACAGCACGGGCAGGATGATGGTGAAGACGATCACTTCCTTGAAGGCACTGGCCCAGAAGGAGGAAAAGCTCTCCACGAGACCGACGAGGATGGCCGCGGTGGCCGTTGCCGGATAGCTGCCGAGACCGCCCAGGATGGCCGCCACGAAGCCCTTGAGGCCGATGATGAAGCCGGTGTCGTAGTAGATCGTCGTGATCGGGGCGACGAGGATGCCCGAGAGCGCGCCGATGGCAGCGGCCAGCGCAAAGGCGATGCGGCCGGAGAGTGCCGTCGGGATGCCGACCAGCAGCGCCCCGCGGCGGTTGACGGCCGAGGCCTTCAGCGCCTTGCCGGTGAGCGTGCGGTCGAAGAAGACATAGAGGGCGAGGAAGAGCGCGGCGGCCGCCACCACGACGGCGATCGACTGGCCGGAAATCAGCATCGGCCCGGCCTCGATGGCGGCCTCCGACACCGGCGTCGCCCGGTAGCCTTCCGGCCCGAAGAACAGCAGGCCGAGGGCCACCAGCACCAGATGCACGCCGACCGCGGTGATGAACAGCACCAGCACCGAGGCTTCCGCCAGCGGCCGGAAGGCGATGCGGTAGACGAGCGGCCCGAGCGGGATGACGAGCGCCAGCGTCATCAGGATGTTGACGGTCGCCCCCAGCTGCATCGGCGCAATCAGCACCGCCAGCCCGGCGAGCGCTCCCGGCAGCGCCACATCGGCGGCCAGCACCCGGCCGACCTGGCGCACGTCCAGATCGCTGCGCCGGCGCCACAGCTCCAGCGCGGCGGCGACCACGCCCAGCGCCGGCAGCAGCCCGGCCATGCCCGGCACATGACCAGCCTCGAAGGCGGTCAGCGTCAGCGCGCCGAAGGCGACGAATTCGCCCTGGGGAATGAACAGGATGCGGGTGACGGCGAAGACCAGCACGATCGCGACCGCGACCAGCGCATAAATCGCACCGTTGATGACACCGTCCTGCACGAGAAAGAGAAAGATCGAGCTGTCCACGGCCGGACCTCGCATGGCGGGTTGCGACAACGCCGGGCTGCCGCCCGGACCCGCTCGGAGGCTGAGCGCCTCCGAACCAGATTTCTCCCCCGCCTCAGTCGCCGGCGGGCCCGTCCGGGCCCTTGGGCTTCCGCTCCGCTCTGCGCCCGGAAACATCCGGGCCCGCTGCGCGCGACGCCGGTCGGCGGCGACAAGAGGGACCGAAAAGCTGGAGGGTCCGGGAGGCTGTGCCTCCCGGTCAGGGGTTTGGGGACGGACGTCCCCAAAGGGGCGCCGGAGATCAGTCCTCCAGCAGCTCCCACTGGCCGTTGCGGATGACGACCATCACCCGGGCGCGCTCGTCGAAGCCGTTGTGATCGGTCGGGGTCATGGTGGTGACGCCGTGGTTCAGCGGCACGTCCTTGACATTTTCCAGCGCATCGCGCAGCGCCACGCGGAATTCCGGCGTGCCGGGCCTGGCCACCTTCAGCGCCACCGGGATCGCGGCCTGGAGCAGCAGCATGGCATCGACCGAATGGGCGGCGAAGGCTGCCGGCGGCTGGTTGAAGAGTTCGATATAGCGGTTGGTGGTGTCGATCGCCACCGGCTTCACCGGGCTGTCCGCCGGCAGCTTTTCCGCCATGATGAAGGGGCCGGCCGGGAAGATGGTGCCCTCCACATCCTTGCCACCGACGCGGATGAACTCCTTCGTCGAGATGCCATGGGTCTGGTAGATCTGGCCCTTGTAGCCGCGTTCCTTCAGCGCCTTCTGCGGCAGCACGGCCGGGGTGCCCGAGGCGGCGACCAGAACGACATCCGGCCTGGCGGCGATCAGCTTCAGGGTCTGGCCGGTGACCGAGGTGTCGGCACGGGCAAAGGCTTCCCTGGCGACAATCCTGATGCCGCGCTTCTCGGCGGCGGCCGAGAATTCCTTGTCCCAGCCGTCGCCATAGGCATCGTTGAAGCCGATGAAGCCGACGGTCTTGACGCCGCGCTTCTGCATCTCGTCGGCAACCGCATTCGCCATCAGGCTGTCATTCTGGACGACCTTGAACACCCAGGCGCGCTTGTCATCCATCGGCGCGATCAGGCCGGTGGAGGCGGTGATGGCGATCAGCGGCAGCCTGTTCTCGGCCGCGATGTCGACGAGGGGGAAGGAGGTCGGCGCGATCGAGGAGCCGACGAGCACGTCGATCTTGTCCTCGGTAATCATCTTGCGCGCGTTGGCGACGGCCTTGGTGCCGTCGGAGGCATCGTCGAGAACGATATAGTCGATCTTCTCGCCGGCGATCTCCTTGGGCAGGAGCGCGACGCCGTTCTTCTGCGGCACACCGAGGGCGGCCGCCGAGCCGGTGGCCGACAGCGTGTAGCCGACCTTGATGTCGGCGCGCGCGGAGCCCGCCATCAGCGTTGCCAGGCTCACGCCAACGGCCAGCGCCGCCGCGAATGCGCGATGCATCATGACCTCTTCCTCCCATTGCCCGGCCCCGCTTGTTCTGTGGTGGGGGTCCGGTCGTGTTCACGCCCGCCGGTCGCCCGTGGCCGGGCGCAAGCGCGCCATCTGGCCAGGCCGGGTGCCGGTCCGCCCGTTGTCACCGGGCCGGGTCGTCATGATTGTTATCTAATATAACTATTATGATCCGGTCAAGTCGCGCCGGGGTGGCGCGGGCGGAATTTTCCGGATGCCCGGGCGGCAGGGTGCTCGGGGCGGCAGGCGGGGAATGCGTGCCGGGAGAAGGAATGCATACAGAGACCCCCGGTGGCAATCTCTCATTGCCCGGGGCGGATGTCTCGGAGCGGGAATGCACAGCCGGCCGATAAGGGAGACCGGAGAGGCGCTCTCAGCGGGCGAGGAGGCGGCGGATGCCGGCGGTGAGCCCGTCGACCAGAGGCACATCGGCCCGGGGCTCCAGATCCGCGGCAAGGCCGGCAAAGGGCGCGCCGGCCAGAAGCACGGCCTCTGCTCCGAGGCCCTGCACGCAGGCCCGGGCGCGGGCGAGGATTTCCGGCACATGCCGGCCGGGATCGGCGGCCAGCTCCAGCACGCCGCAGCTGAGGAAATCGAGGCCGGCGAACTGGCCCGCAAGGCCCAGCCGCTCCACCCGGGCGCGGATTCCGGGGCCGAGCGCCGGCCCGAGGGTCAGGATGGCGAAGCGCCGGCCCTTTTCGGCCGCCATGCGCAGGCCGGCCTCGCCCAGCCCCTCGACGGGACGGGCGGTCAGCCCGCGGGCGCTGTCCAGCCCGGGATCGCCAAAGGCGGCCACCAGCACGCCATCGACATCCGGGTGGGCCAGCACCATGGCGTCGACGGCGCGGGCGGCCTGGCGCAGGTCCGCCTCGCTTTCCAGCGCCGGCGCGCCGAACGGCGCCGTCGCGCCGCGGATCTCCGCCCGGTCGCCGGCCACCCGTCCGGCCACGGCCACCAGACGGGCGGTGATGGCGACCGAGGTGTTGGGGTTGGCGACGAGCAGGCGCGGCGTCATGGCGTGGGCCCCGCCACGGCCGCGCGCCAGTGGCGGGCAATGGCATCGCGCCGCGCCACCCACACATCGGGCAGGCCGGCCAGATGGTCGAGGATCGCCGCCAGGGCGCCGATGCGGCCGGGCCGGCCGATCATGCGCAGATGCAGGCCGATGGAGAGCATCCGTCCGCCTTCTGCATGCAGCCAGTCCGCAGCCCCGGTCACATAGTCGGCGAAGTCGCGGCCGGCGAAGCGCTGGGTGTGGAAATAGTGCATGTCGTTGGTATCGAAGGCATAGGGCATGACGAGATGGGGGCGCCCGGCCACCAGGACATCATAGGGCAGGTCGTCATTGTAGGCGTCGCTGTCATAGAGGAAGCCGCCCTCCTCCACGAGCAGGCGACGGGTGTTGGGGGACGCCGCCGAGCGGGTGTGCCAGCCGACGGGGCGCACGCCGGTGGCCGCGCGGATGGCCGACACCGTGCGGGCGATCGCCTGCCGTTCGGTGGCCTCGTCCATGCCGGCATGGCTTTCCCAGCGCCAGCCATGGGCCGACACCTCATGCCCGCGCGCCACCGCATCGGCGGCGAGGAAGGGCGAGCGCGCCACCGCCGCCCCGCAGGCGCTGACCGTGAGGGGAAAGCCGTGGCGGGCGAACAGGTCCATGATCCGCCACCAGCCGGCGCGCGTGCCATATTCGAAATGGCTGTCGATGCAGGTATCCGGCCCCTCGCGCCGGTCGATCACCTCATAGACGGCCTCGTTGCCGGGATCGCCATCGGTGACGGAAAATTCCGCCCCCTCCTCGAAATTCAGCACGCAGGAGACGGCGAGCCGCGCCCCGCCCGGCCAGCGCGGGTCCGGCGGGGCACCGCGATAGCCGGCGAAATCGCGGGGGGCCGGGCCGGCGGACGGCGGGGTGCGGGTCTCGGGCATCCGGATCGCCCCGCTCATTCCGCCGTCCCCGCCATGCGCGACAGGCCCACGGCCCGGTCGGCGAGGATCAGGAGCACGATGGTGCCGAGCAGGATGAGGGCGGAGAGGGCGGCCAGCGTCGGATCCGGCGCTTCCTCGATATATTGCAGCATCTTGATGGGCAGTGTCTTGGTCCGGACATCGGTCAGGAAGATCGAGACCGGATAGTTGTCGAAGGAGGCGAGGAAGGAGAACAGGCCGGCGACGAGGAAGGACGGCGCCAGCGCCGGCATCATCACCCGGGTGATGCTCTGGGGGTAGGTGCAGCCAAGGGTCAGCGACGCCTCGATCAGGGTGAAATCGAAGCGGGTGAGGCCGGCGAGCATGGTGCGCGCGACATAGGGGAGCGTGATGACCAGATGGGCCAGCGCCAGACTGCCCCAGGGATTGGAAAAGCCGAGGCCGCGAAAATATTGCAGGAGCGCGATGCCGAGCACGAGGCCCGGCAGCATCAGCGGCGAGACGAGGGCGGCCGCGAAGGCCTCCGCCCCGGGCAGCTTGCCGCGCACGATGGCGATGGCCGCCGCCGTGCCGATCACCAGCGACACGACGGTGGACAGGAGCGCCACCTGAAGCGACAGGGCGAGCGCCGGCCAGAAGCCCTCCAGCGTGCCGATGCGCTGGTACCAGCGCAGCGACGCGCCCGTGGTCGGCAGGTCGAACACCGCGGTCGGCGAGAAGCTCGCCGCGGCGATGACCACAAGGGGGGCGAGCAGGAACACGCAGGCGAACACCGCGAGCCCCCAGGCGAGCGCGAGACCGAGGATCCTCATGCCCGTTCCTCCCGGGTCAGGCGCGCGGAGATCACCACCACCGCGATGGCGATCGCCAGAAGGGCGACGCCGCAGGCCGCGCCGAAGGCTTCCTCGCGGGTGAGCAGGTAGGATTTGGCAATGGTGGTGGCAAGCGTCGGAAAACGTTCGCCGATCAGGAGGGTGGGCACCACATAGGCCGAGACGGCGAGCGCGAACACCAGCGCGACCCCGGCGATGATGCCCGGCATGGTGACGGGCAGCGTCACCTTGAGGAAGGTCTCCAGCGGATTGGCGCCGAGCGTCGCCGCCGCCTCGCCGAGCCGGCCATCGAGCTGGGCCACCACCGAGAACACCGGCAGCACCATGAAGGGCAGGAAGATGTTCACCGCGCCGATGACGAGGGCGGTCTCGGTGAAGATCATCCGGACCGGCGTGTCGATGATGCCGATGAACAGCAGCGTCTGGTTGATGATGCCGGAGGAGCGCAGCAGGATCGTCCAGGCGAAGGCCTTGACAATGACGCTGGCCGATAGCGGCAGGAACAGGCAGGCGAGCATCAGGCTGCGCCAGCCGCCCCTTGCCCGCGCGATGGCAAAACTTGCCGGATAGCCGATCAGGAAGCACAGCAGGGTGACGACCGCCGCCAGCCACAGGGAATTCCAGATCACGTGCCGATAATGGGGCGTGCCGAACAGCTTCTGGTAGGCAGCAAGGCTGAAGCCCCCCTCCCCCTGCACACTGACCCCGAGCAGCAGCGACAGCGGCAGGATGAAGAGACCGACCAGCACCAGAAGGCCGGGGGCGGAGAGCAGCAGCGCGGTGCGGCGTGCACGGTCGGGCAGCAGGCGGGCGGCAGCGATCATGCGACGCCCTCCGCCGGATAGATCAGCGTCTCGGCCAGCGGCCAGCCGAAGGTGATGGCGGCGCCCGGCTGGGGCGGCGTCTCCCGGCCGGAGAGTTCGGCCGAGAGCTTCAGCCCGCCGGCCGCAATCTCCACCGTCGAGCGCGCGCCCTGGAAGACGACGCCGGTGACGGTGCCCGTCAGCGTGTTGTCGCCGGGGCCCAGCCGCACATGTTCCGGCCGGGTGGCCACGATGACGTCATAGCCCGGGGAAAAGGTCTTCGGCGCCAGCACCGGCCCGGCCGGGGTCTCGATCCGCGACACCCCGCCGACGCTCTCCGTCACCCGCCCGGCGAGGCGCACCGACTGGCCGACGAAGGAAAGAGCGAAGGCCGTCGCGGGCTTCTCGTAGAGGGTGCGCGGGTCGGCGAGCTGGTCGATGCGGCCGCGGTGCATCACCGCGATCCGGTCCGACATGGTGAGCGCCTCTTCCTGATCGTGGGTGACGAAGATGGCCGTCGCCCCGATCTCGGTGAGGAGCTGGCGCAGCTCGCCCTGCATGGCCTCGCGCAGCTTGCGGTCCAGCGCCGACAGCGCCTCGTCGAACAGGATGACGCTGGGCTCCACGGCGAGCGCCCGGGCCAGCGCCACCCGCTGCTGCTGGCCGCCGGACAGCGCCCGGATGGGCCGGCTGGCCAGATGGTCCAGATGAACGAGGGCGAGGACGCGGCCGACCGTCGCGTCGATCTCCGCCTTCGGGCGCTTCCTGAGCTTCAGCCCGAACGCGACATTGCCGGCGACATCCAGATGCGGAAACAGCGCATAGCTCTGGAACACGACGCCGACATTGCGCCGGTAGGGGGGCGTGCGGGTGATGTCCCGCCCGCCGAGGATGATGGTGCCGGTGTCGGGCTCGGCGAGCCCGGCGACCAGACGCAACAGGGTCGTCTTGCCGCAACCGGAGGGGCCCAGAAGGGTGAGAAGCTCCCCCTTCGGCATCGCGAGATCAATATCGGCGAGCACCGTCGTCGCGCCGAAGCGCTTCGAGACCCCGCGGACGGCAAGATGGGCTGCTGCGTCCATGGTCATCAGAGCAGATCCGTGGTCCAGCGCTCCACCCACTTGCCGCGTTCCTTGGCGACAAAGGCCCAGTCCGGCGCGAACAGGCTGGCCGGATCCGGATAGCTCGCCGGCCGGGTGGCGGTGGTGTTGGTGGGCGACACGAAGGCCTTCTCGATCAGGATCTCCTGAACCCTGGGGCCGAGGAAGGCCTCGATCACCGCGTCGGCAATCTCCGGCGCCGGGCCGTCCGTCACCTTGGCGATGCCCGACGGCATGGCAAAGCCGCCCTCCTTCGGGATCGCCAGATTCACCGGCGCGCCCTCGGCCTTGCGGGTCAGCGTATAGGCCGAGAACTGGCCGCCGATCATCGCCGCCTCGCCCTGCTCCAGAAGGTTCATGGCCTGGGGGGCGTTGGTGTAGACAGTGAGCAGGTTCGGCACGAGGCTCTTCAGCTTCCTGAAGCCCGCGTCGATCTCGTACTGCGCCTCGGCAAAGGGCTTGCCGGTTTCCAGATGCGCCGCGACGAGAAGATTCCAGAAGCCTTCGGTGTTCTGGATCGACGGGATGATGATCTTGCCCTTTTCCGAGGGCGCCCACATGTCGGTCCACGAGCCCGGGGCCGGACTGGCAGTGTTGAAGGCGATGCCCGCCCACGGGCGCTGATAGTTGGCCCACAGCCCGTCGCGGTGCACGGAACCCGCCACCAGCTTGCCGAGATTGGGAATGGCCGACGCCGACATCGGCGTGATGAGCTTCTCCTCCGCCGCCGGGATCATCACCGGATCGTCCATGATGACGACCGAGAGCTTCGGCGCGCCCCTGTCGGCCTGCATCTTCTTCAGGTTGGTGAGGGAATTGGAGCCCTCGTAGAGGATCTTGATGCCGAGATCCTTTTCGAGCACCGGGAAGACGTCGCCATTGAAATATTTCGCGGCGCCGGCCGGGCCGCCAATGACGATCTCCTTCGTCTGGGCCCGAACGATCGACGGCATCGCCAGCGTCGCCACAAGGGCGCCGCCCGCCTTCAGGAAGGTGCGCCGCTGCATGTCAGTCCTCACCATGGTCGGGGTCTCCGCTGCCCGAGGGATGTTTCCGTCCCAGCAGCAAGCGCCGTGCCAAATGTGCACATTATTATTCGCTCCTGTCTTTTCAACAGGATAAGACAAATTCCGCGATTCGCCCCGCCGGAGTGTCCGAATAAAATGTGCACATTTTTTCGGGATGACCGTGCACATTCCGTGTGCAATAAGGATCGGCATGACCCGAATCCCTCCCCCTCTCCGGTCCCGCAAGGGCGATGTCGAGACGGACGAAGCCGTCTATGGCGCGCTGCTGGCCGCCATTCTGGAGGGGCGTCTGGAGGCGGGGGCGAAACTTGCCGAGACGCCGCTGGCGCGCGCCTTCGGCGTCTCGCGAGAGCGGATCCGCAAGGTGCTGCACCGGCTGGTGGCGGAGCGTCGGCTGGAGGCGATCCCGAACCGCGGCGTGCGCGTGCCGCAGCCGACCATCGACGATGTGCGCGCCATCTATCAGGCCCACCGGGTGCTGGAGGCCGGCATCCTGCACGAGCTGGCGAGCCTGATCGACGACACCCTGATCCGGCGGCTGGAAGACCATGTCGCCGCCGAGCAGCGCGCCGCCATGGAGCGCGACCGTGCCGCCTCGGTGCGGCTCTCCGGCGAGTTCCACCTGCTGCTTGCCGACAGCCTGGGCAACGCGCCGGCGAGCGAATTCCTGCGCGATCTCCTCAGCCGCTCGTCGGTGATGGTGTCGGTCTACGAGAACCCGCTCGATTCCCTCTGCGGCGTCCACGAGCATGGCGCCATCGTCGCGGCGCTGAAGGCGCGCGATGCGGCGGAGGCCATCCGCCTCTCCGGCGCCCACTTCCGCCATATCGAGGGCCGGCTGCGCCTCAAGCGCTCCGAGGGCGAGAAGCTCGACGTCGCGGCGCTGTTTTCACCGGTTGAGGATATGGTCGACTGAAGCAATTTCAAGCGAAGCGGGCACCGGTTCGCGTGAAGAAAATGCGTTGGGAAAGGCTCTCCCTTTCGGGGGGCTGCCGCCCCCGCTCCCCGCCCGGAGACCCGAGGGTCTCCGGACCTCTCCCCCTTTTCTTGCCTTTCGCT
>JBBSSF010000084.1:0-10152 GCA_038242345.1 Hyphomicrobiales bacterium | reverse complement strand
GGGTCGATGCGGCGCTGGTCGGACAGCACGCCCACCACCACATCGCGGAACCAGCTCGTGTCGGCGGTGCGGTAGACGTCGCCATCGGGCTCGTCCACGGCCTGTCCCAGCCGGTGCAGCTCGAACTCGGCGATGACGTCGGCGACTTCCGTGCCGCCCACATCCATCTGATAGAGCGCCTGCACGGCGGCGAGCCGCGCGGCTCCGCGCTGGTTCGCCGGCCGGACCTCCCGATCCGATCGTTCCGCCGTCTCGTTCATCGTCGTCCTGGTCCTCAAGTCTCCCCCGCCGGCCGGATGCCGCCGGGGCCGCTTCGGCCTGATCGCCCGGCCACGTGCCGGACGACCGGTTGGCATGCCCGGCGATCAGCGGGCGAAGGACTCGCGCAGCGCGATCATGGCAAGCGCCGCCTCGGCCGCCTTGCCGCCCTTGTCCTTGCGGTCGACGCCCGCACGCGCCCAGGCCTGATCGCCATTCTCGACGGTCAGGATGCCGTTGCCGAGGGCGAGCGATTCGCTGACGGCCAGATCCATGACAGCGCGGGCGGATTCATTGGCCACGATGTCATAATGGCTGGTCTCGCCGCGGATGACGACCCCGAGCAGCACGAAGCCGTCATAGTCGGCATCCCCGGCGTCGATGGCGTCGAGAGCCATGGCAAGCGCCGCCGGAATTTCCAGCACGCCCGGCACCGCAACCCGGTCCCAGGTGGCGCCAGCCCGGGCGAGCGCGGCAGTCGCGCCCTCCACGAGAGCATCGGCCAGATCCTCGTAGAACCGGGCCTCGATCACGAGGAGATGGGGAGCGGTATCGCTCATGGGACTCGTCACCTTCTGCGCGTCCGGACCCCTTCGCCCTGCCGCCCGGAAGGGGGCGGCGGCGGAGAGGCCGGCCGGGAAAAGAGATGCCGGCGAGCCAGAGACCGGCCCGCGGCAGGAAAGGGCCCGGCGACGGATGGCCGCACGTGTGCAGCCCCCGGCGCAAGGGGGAGCGGAGACCAAACACGGGCGCGCGCCGATGTCCAGTGAAATCGCGGCCCCTTTTAGCGCCCCGCCACCGGCGGCGGAATCCGGGGCCCTGCTGATGGCGAGCGGCCGGCGCGCAGCCACTCCGGAATTCCCCCGGCAGCCGACCGGCGCCGGATTTGCGACCTCCCGGCTGCCGCCGGTCCGGGGCGATCGCGGTCCGTCCGGTCGCAGAACCGGGAGCGGGAAGACCCGGCACGCCGGCGCGTGCGGCTTCCCGGGACAGGCTCATACCAAAGATCCTTGAAAAGGACTCTCTGGCATTCCGATGCAGATTTCTCATGTCCTTGGGGCATATGAGAAATCTGCTGTTCTTCAGGTGCTAAGGTGCGGTCAGCACTTCGTGCGCCTGGTATCAGACCGTGCGCCACAGATGCTCCAGCCGGTCGGCCCCGAGCATGCCCCCTTCCAGAAGGGGGATGCGCGGGTCGGCGGTCAGCCGGTCGAGGGGCAGATGGGCGAGCGGGGGAATGCCGCCGTCGCCGATCACCGTCGGGGTGTGGATCAGGAAGGCCTCGTCCACATAGCCGCCGGTTACCATGGCGGCGGCGACGCTGGCGCCGCCTTCCACCAGGATGGTCGTCAGCCCGGCCTCGGACAGCCGGTCGAGGGCGGAGGCGACATCGACACCGCCGGCCCCGCCTTCGGCGGCAATCAGGATGCGCGCGCCATGGGCGACCAGGGCCGACACCCGGTCCGGATCGGCGGCCGGCGTCGTCACCACCCAGAGCGGCGCGTCCTTCGCGCCCTGCACGAGGGTGGACGTGAGCGGCAGGCGGGCGGATCGGTCGAGCACCACGCGCACCGGCGACAGGCCGGCGCAGCCGGGCAGCCGGCAGGTGAGGGCGGGATCATCGGCCAGCGCCGTGCCGATGCCGATCAGGATGGCATCGAAGGTCGCCCGCAGCCCGTGGGCGAAGGCCCGCGCCGCGGGGCCGGAAATCGGAAGCTGGCCGAAGCCGGTCTTGCCGATGGCGCCATCGGCGGAGATCGCGAGTTTCAGGGCGACATGGGGCCGGCCCCGTCGCACCCGGGAGAAATGGCCGGCATGGGCCCGGGTGGCGGCGGCCACCGCCACATTCTCGGCCACCGGTATGCCGGCGGCGCGGATGATGCCGTGGCCCTTGCCGGCCACCAGCGGATTGGGGTCGCCCACCGCCGAGACCACCCGGCCGATGCCGGCGGCGACGATCGCCTCGGCACACGGGCCGGTGCGGCCATGATGGGCGCAGGGCTCCAGCGTCACATAGAGGGTGGCGCCGCGGGCCGCCTCTCCCGCCTCGCGGATGGCGACGACTTCGGCATGGGGCCGCCCGCCCGACTGGGTCACGCCGCGGCCGACGACCACCGGGCCCTCCGGCGTGTCGCGCACCAGAAGGGCGCCAACGGACGGGTTCGGCCAGGTGCGGCCCGCGCCGCGCCGGCCGAGGGCAAGGGCGGCGGCGAGAAAGCGCCGGTCGAGATCGGAGCCGGCAGCAGGACGCACGACAGACAAGAGATCCTCCCCGTCCGGACCGCCCCTGGTGCGGACCCGGCCCCGAAGCGCTCCGGCCGGCGGCCGGCGGCGCTGGCTTCAGACCCGGGACACCCGGCGCGAACCGCACCTCCCCGTGTTCCGGAAGGGCTGCGGATTTCCCGTCTGCTCCGGGGGCATGAGAAATCCGCGCCGGACCGGCAAGGCTCCCTTTCCGGGGCCCCTTGCCGTCAGTCCTCCGCCCGCGCGGGCGGATCGTCGTCGGCCCGGTGGCCGCCGGCGAGATCGTTCAGGATGGCGCCGAAGTCGCGAAGCTCGCGGAAGTCCTTGTAGACCGAGGCGAAGCGCACATAGGCGACGTCATCGAGGGTGCGCAGCCCGTCCATCACCAGATTGCCGATGATTTCGGCCGGAATTTCCGCCTCGCCGCTGGCCTCCAGCCGGCGCACGATGCCGGAGACCATGCGCTCCACCTTCTCGGGATCCACCGGGCGCTTGCGCAGCGCGACCTGGACCGAGCGCATCAGCTTGTCCCGGTCGAAGGGCACCTTGCGACCGGAGCGCTTGAGGACGACGAGCTCGCGCAGCTGCACCCGCTCGAAGGTGGTGAAGCGGCCACCGCAGGCAACGCACACCCGTCGGCGGCGGATCGCGGTGCCATCCTCGCTGGAGCGCGAGTCCTTCACCTGGGTATCCTCGCCGCCGCAATAGGGACATCGCATTCCGAAAAGACCCTTCCCCCGTCAGGTCACACCGCGCGAATCGGCCCGGTCTTCCGGCCCCAAGTCTGCCCGTCTCCCCCGGTCTTTTCAAACCGTTCGTCGGAAAGGGCGCTCCGCCGGAGGGGCGGGCTTGGGAAAGCGGCCGCGAACGGCCTAAGGTCGATGCTCCCCACTCTGCCCGGACAAGAGACCGATGTCCCGCATCCTCCGCCTTGCCGCCCTCCTCGCCGCCGTGCTGGTGGCCCTGCCCGTCAGCCCGCCGGCCCGGGCCGATGAGACCGCCGCTCCGGTTGCCGTCGTCTCCGGGGTGACCGCCACTCCGATCGGCCACTGGGACCGGGACCGGCTGACCGGGATCCTCACCGGCGAGGCCCCGGAATTCCTGAAGATCCCCGTCACCTTCACCCCGGCCACGAACGGCGTGACCCTCTACCGGATCCGCTATCCGTCCGTGGTGCCGGAACAGGGCAACCGGCCGATCACCGCCACCGGCCTGCTCGCCATCCCCGACACCGGCGGCCGCAGCTTTCCGCTGGTCTCCTACCAGCACGGCACCGTCTATCTGAAGAGCCAGGTGCCGTCCCAGCCGGAGAATTCCCCCGAGACGCGCATCATGCTCGCCCAGTTCGCCGGGCAGGGCCATGTGGTGATCGGCGCCGACTATTTCGGCATGGGCGACAGCCCCGAGCCGGAAGGCTACATGGTGAAGGGCAGCCACCAGCAGGCGACCTTCGACATGCTCACGGCGAGCCGGGCCGTGCTCGCCTCCCTCGGGATCGAGACGCCGAAGCTGTTCCTCGCCGGCTGGTCCCAGGGCGGGTTCGTCACCATGGCCTTCCTGGAGAAGCTGGAGGCAGCCGGCGTGCCGGTGACGGCCGCTGCCACCGCCTCGGCGCCGGTGGACATCGGCGTGATCCTCTCCGGCTTCCTCGATTTCCCGCGGGCGGAGGATGCGAGCTGGATCACCTCGCTGTTCATCCTCTCGGCCTTCTCCTTCGAGAATTATTATGGCGTGCCCGGGCTCGCCCGCGCCCTCTTCAGCGACGCCTACTATGACATCGCGCGCAAGGCCTATGAGCGCCAGCCCTATGACGAGAAGGACATCCCGACCGACCTGAAGGCGCTCATCCGCCCGGCCTTCTTCGATCCGCAGGTCTTTGCGGCCTCGGTCTTCGGCCGGCTGGCGGCGGAAACGACCGCCTATCGCTGGATCATCCGCACGCCGGTGCACAATTATTATGGCACCCGGGACGAGGTGATCTCCGTCGGGCTCGGCCGGCTGGCGATGACCTATCAGCAGGCAATCGGCGCCGGCAATCCGCAGGTGGAGGCCATCTCCACCGGCGCGACCGACCATCGCGGCACCTTCGGCACCGCCGTGCCGCTGTGGAAGGCGTGGTTCGACGGGATGTGAGACCAGGCGCACGAAGTGCTGACCGCACCATGCGCCTGAAGAACAGCGGATTTCTCATATGCCCAAAGGACATGAGAAATCCGCATGGAAATACCAAAGGATCCTTTTCAAGGACCTTTGGTATCAGTCCTGGGCCTGATCGGCGACGATCTCGATGGCGGTGAGGCCGTGGCCGGCATAGCCGCAGCGCAGGGTCACCCCCAGCCACGAGCCATAGCCGCGCTGGCGCGCCTCGCCGGAGACCACCACCACCTCGGAGACGAGGCGCGGATCCGCCGGACTGAACGGTCCCTTTTCCCGCGCCATGTCCGCCCCGACAATATCGTTGCGGGTGAATCCGAGCCGGTCGAATTCCTGATGGGCATGGACGAGGTCATAGCCGGTGGCGATGCAGTCGGCCACCTCTGGCGTGGCTCCCTGATCCTCGGTCAGTGTCTTCTGATTGGTCGCATGATCGGTCGAATGCTTCGGCACGGGATTGGCGAGCACGAGCGTCACCGGCGCGCCAAGAAGGAGCAGCGCGGCAAGGAGCGGGGATGTCTTCATCCTGGACCCAGATATGGAAACGAATCCGGGGGCCGCATGGCCCCCGGAGCGAAGAAAGTTGCCCAGAAAGTGGCAGAAATCAGCCGGCCGGCGTCATGCTCTCGGCAAAGGCCTTCTCGACCACGAAGCCCGCCGCCTCGCCGGCGTTGCCCTCCTCGAAGCCGAACTCCAGCAGGGCCTCCTTGCAGGCGCGCAGCATCTCCGGCGAGCCGCACACCATGGCGCGGTCGACGGCCGGGTCGAGGGGCGGAAGGCCGAGCGCGTCCTGCACCTTGGTGGTGGTGAAGAGATCCGTCACCCGGCCCTGATGCACGAAGGGCTCGCGGGTCACCGTCGGATAATAGAGCAGCTTGTCGGCCGCGATCTCGGCCAGATACTCGTCCCCGGCGATGCCATCGACCAGTTCCTTGCCGCGCTCCAGCTCGGCCACCGTGCGGCAGCCATGCAGCAGCACGACCTTCTCGAACTTCTCGTAGGTCTCCGGAATGCGGCAGAGCCCGAGGAAGGGTGCCAGCCCCGTGCCGGTGGAGAGGAGATAGAGATTGCGGCCGGCAATCAGGTTGTCGAGCACCAGCGTGCCCGTCGGCTTCTTGCCGACGATCACCGTGTCGCCCACCTGGAGATGCTGGAGCCGGGAAGTCAGCGGGCCGTCGGGCACCTTGATGGAGTAGAATTCCAGATGCTCGTCATAGGAGGTCGAGGCGATCGAATAGGCGCGCAGCAGCGGCCGTCCGTCGACCATCAGCCCGATCATCACGAACTGGCCGTCCCGGAAGCGGAAATGGGCATCGCGGGTGGTGGTGAAGCTGAACAGCATGTCGTTCCAGTGGTGGACGGAAAGAACACGCTCCTCGAAGAAACTTGCCATCTGTCAAGCGATCCATGCAGCGGAGGTCATGATCGGCCGCGCTCGTCGGGCGGAAAAGGGGGGAGGGACCCTGCCGTTCGCGTGCAAGCCGGTGGCCGACCGCTCCGAACGGCCGGTGCGCCCGCCCCGAGAAGACGGACGCCCCGCTCTGATACCGGATCCTCTGCCGGCTTCCCAGATCGGAAAAGAGCATAGATGTCCGAATTCCGCCCGGTTCGGAGCACAGATGCTTTTTTCTTCCGTCCCGGCGGATCCCGGTGCAAGCTGCCGGCAGAGATTTCGGCAGCCTGACACCTGAAGGGAGCGACAGCCCCGGAAGACAGGTCTTGCTGCGCGTCCGGTGGCGTCCGCGTCGGGTCCCCCGCCCCCTTCCCGGGACGGGACCTTTATATTGCAGTGCAGCATTCCCATCTGAGACATCCGGCAGATGGCGCACAGGGGTGCGCCGCCGGATCAGACCGTCCGCGGTTCTCCGGCATGCTGCCGGCGGGCCGGGCCGGACGGTCCCCTCTTTCCGGCCGGCCGTTCTGGGGCCGGTTCCGGGGCGCTGCCGGCGGGGGCCGGGCAACGGCCCGCGATGGAGCTGATGAACGAATGGATGGTATCGAGAAGGCGCTGGGCGATCTCGCCCGTCTGACCGATCGCTGGATGCGCACGACGACTCTGGCCACCCAGGGCTTTTCCCTGGACGGCGGGGCGGAGGCGCCCGGGCCGGACGTTCCCTCGCGGCTGACCGAGGTGACCGAGTTCGGTGACAATCCGGGCGCGCTGCGGATGTTCCAGTATCGCCCGGCGGTGCTGGCGGACGAGCCGGCCCTGGTGGTGGTGCTGCACGGCTGCACCCAGACGGCCGCCGCCTACGACACCGGCTCGGGCTGGTCGCTGGCGGCCGACCAGGCGGGTTTCGTCCTCCTCTATCCCGAGCAGCAGACGGGCAACAATCCGCGCACCTGCTTCAACTGGTTCAGCCGGCGCGACACCACCGCCGGCCGCGGCGAGGCGGGCTCCATCCGCGCCATGATCGACTGGGCGATGGCGACGCATGGCATCGCCCCCGGCCGCGTGTTCATCACCGGCCTGTCGGCGGGCGGCGCCATGACGGTGGCCATGCTCGCCCTCTATCCGGACCTGTTTGCCGCCGGCGCCGTCATCGCCGGCATGCCCTTCCGCGCCGCCACCACGGTGTCCGGCGCGCTGACCGCCATGTTCGAGGGCCGCCAGCACAGCCCGCAGGAATGGGGCGATCTGGTTCGCGGCGCCTCCGAGCACACCGGGCCGTGGCCGCGGCTGTCGGTCTGGCAGGGCGATGCGGACAACGTCGTCGCCCCGGTGAACGCCGGCGAGATCGTGAAGCAGTGGCTGGATGTCCATGCCCTTGATCCCCGGGCGTGCCAGTCGGGCCCGGTGGCGGGCTATCCGCACCGGGTCTGGCCCGGCGCCGACGGCCGGCCGGTCATCGAGAGCTGGACCATCGCCGGCATGGGCCATGGCACCCCGATCGACCCGAGCAGGCCCGATGGCGGCGTCGTCGGCCCGTTCATGCTGGATGCCGGCATCTCCTCCACCGCCCGCATCGCCGACTTCTTCGGCCTGACCGCCCCCCATGTGGCCGTGGGCGCCGAGCCCCTGCCCGCCGCGCCGGCCGCCCCGCCAGCGGTGATCCTGCTGCCGGATGCCGCCCGCCTGCCGGTGCCGGTGCCCGCACCGGAGCCGGCCCCCGTCATCGCCGCCCGGAGCGAGCAGCGTCCGCCATCCCTCGACATCCCCGCACCGGAAATCCCGGACCTCCGCGATGGCGTGGTGGCAGACACGCCGGCCCCCGTCGCGGCCGGTCCGGAGGAGGCGCCGGTCATCGTCGAGGTTCCGGCCGGGGAGTGGGTGACGCCCGCAGCGGAGGAGCCCGCCATCCGGCCGGTGCCGGACAGCTGGATCACCCGCACTGCCCGCGGCGTCCGCCAGTGGTTCGTGAACAAGTTCGGCCAGCCGGGCGCCTGATACCAGGCGCACGAAGGGCTGACCGCACCCACGCGCCTGAAGATCAGCAGATTTTCCATATGCCCCGAGGACATGGGAAATCCGCATCGGAACGCCAAAGAGTCCTTTCCAGGGATCTTTGGCATGATCCCCTCGGGCACACAGTCCGACACTCACCGGGGCTCTCGCCCCTGCCGGACGGTCGGGCGGAGCGCCGGGACGCGGCCGCCCCGGTCAGCCGAGACTGGTCTGGATCACCCGGTCGCGGCCTCCGGCCTTGGCGGCATAGAGCGCCCGGTCGGCCCGTTCCATCATCCGGTCGATGCTGTGATCGCCGGGATGGCGCAGGGTGGCGATGCCGATGCTGACATGCACCGGCAGGATGCGCCGCTCCAGGGCGAAGGGGCTGCTGGCGACCATGCCGCGCAGGCGCTCGCCGATGCGCCGGGCCTCGGCGGAGTCGGTGCGGGGCAGGAAGACGGCGAACTCCTCGCCCCCCAGCCGGGCCATCAGATCCTCCATCCGCAGCGCCGACTGGCAGCGCAGGGCGAGGATCTGCAGCACCTGATCGCCGGCGGCATGGCCATGGGTGTCGTTGATGAGCTTGAAATGGTCGATGTCGAGCATCATCAGCGAGGCCGGCTCGTCCTCGCTGCCCATCTGGGCGAGCAGCCGCGTCGCCTCCTCGAAGAAGCGGCGGCGGTTGCACAGCCCGGTCAGCGGATCGGTGCCGGCAATGCGGCGCAGCTCGGTTTCCAGCCGGCGCTGCTCGGTCACGTCCCAGAACACGACGGTGTAGTTGTCGCCGATGAAGCGGAAGCGGAACTGCATCTGCCGGCGCACGCCATCCCGGCACTGCACCCGCCACTCCACGGACTGGGTGCTCTGGGGATCGGCCCGCAGGGCGTCGATCTGCGCATTCCATTCCGCAGTCGCCCGGGCGCGCTCGACCGGATCGGGAAAGCCGACCGACCACCAGTCATCATGATGCAGCGGCGCCGGCGAGGGATAGCCGAGCAGCGCATCCGACTGGGCGTTGGCGAACAGCTCGCGGAACTCGGCGTCGTAGATCTCCACGCCCACCGGCAGGCCATTGATGATGTCGGTGAGCTTGGCGCGCCAGTCGCTCCCTTCCGGATCGGTGGTCTGCCCGGTGCGGTCCTCCAGGGTCGCCACCCAGAGACCGGCCCGGGTCCGGTCCCGGCGGGCACGCAGCTGCAGCTTGCGCAGTCCGGCCGGCGTCTCCGTTCCGAGCACGAGGCGGGTCTCGTCCACCTCCCGGCCAAGCCCTTCCAGATGGCTGCGGATCGAGCGGGCCGGCGCCAGCCCGAACACGTCGACGGTGTCATGGCCATCCGCGGCGTCCGGCGACAGGCCGAACAGGGCCCGGGCCGCCCCGTTGGCCGCCCCGATCCAGCCCCCGTGCTCCTCCAGAAGGAGCACCGGAAGGGCGATCAGCTCGAAAACACCGATTCCCGCGCGCGCCTCGCTCATGGCAGGGAGCCGTCTCCGGCGGAGGTCGCCGGCGTGCGGGACCCGGCCTCGGTCGTGCCGTCCTCCGCCGGCATCAGCACCAGCTGCCCGTGCCGCACGCCCCGCTCGGCAATCACATGATCGGCAAAATGCCGGATGGCTCCGCGTGCCCCGCGCAGGAGGGCAACTTCCAGGCACCGCTCCGCATCCAGATGCACATGGGTCGTCACCAGCGACAGATCATGGTGGTGATGATGCGCATTCGTCAACCTGCGCGATAGTTCCCGGGTCTCGTGATCGAACAGATAGACCAGGGCGCCGATGGCGGGACGGGCATCGGCCACCGGATCCGGCCGGCTTTCCGCATCCTGTTCGAGGCCGGCGCGGGCAAGATCGCGGATCGCCTCGGACCGGCTGCCATAGCCGCGCGCCGTCATGAAGGCATCCAGCTCCGCCAGCAGGCTGTCGTCCAGGGTGATGGTTATGCGCTGCACGGTCCGGATCCTGAAAGGGCGGGCACTGGGCCGGGGGCCCGGATCAGCTCCGGGCGGCACGCTGTCGCCGGCACTGGCGAGATGGCACGGGCGAGATGGACGGGCGGCATCCGGGACGGCGGACGACCCGGTTGCCGCCGGATCCCGCCGGGTGCGCGCCTC
>JBBSSF010000083.1:0-10156 GCA_038242345.1 Hyphomicrobiales bacterium | reverse complement strand
GCGGGCGCCCCGCCGGCCGACGCGGGGGCCTGGGGGCGCCGGTGTCCGCCCGGCCCCTGGGGGGGGGGTGGGACCCCCAGGGGGTGGGGGGGCGGGGGGGGTGGACTGGGGCGCGGATGCTGCCGCCGCGGGGGCGGAGGGTGCCGCGGCGCCTGCCGGCCCGGATCCGGTCGGGGCCGCGGCGGCGGGCGGCGGCGCAGCGGCGGTCTCCACCCGGACCGGCGCCGGCGGGGGCGTCGGGGCGGCGGCTGCATTGGCCCCGCCGGCATCGGGTGTCGGCCCGGCCTCCTCCAGCACGCCGGCGGTGACATCGGCCAGCGCCTCGACCAGTGCCCTCAGGTCCGCCCGGACCGGGGGCGTGAAGTCCACCCGGCCCTGGACCAGATCCGAGCACAGGTCCTCCAGCTCGTGGCAGGCCTGTCCCACTCCGGCGATCGACACCGAGCGGGCGGCCCCCTTGAGGGTGTGGGCGGTACGGAACAGGCGATCGACGCCGGCGTGGACGGACTGCGCGTCGGTCTCCGTCTCCAGGGTGGCCATTTCGGACGTGATGGTGGCCAGATGCTCGGCCGCCTCCTCCCGGAAGATGGCGACCAGCCGGATGCGCAGCTCGTCCTTGCCCTCGGTGCTCATGGAATGGCCTGTCCCCCCGGACGGCCGACGGAGACCCGGTCGACGATGGCTTCCAGGGTGCGGGCGAGATCGTGCAGGCTGCGGGCGGACTGCTCCACCTGGGCGGTGGCGGCCACGGTCTGGGAGGACGAGCTCTCGATATTGTCGACGGCAAGCGCGATCTGCTCGATGCCGGCCTGCTGCTGTTCGGCCGCTGCCAGGTTCTGCCGCGCGGCCTGGGAGGCCTCGGCGACGCGCCCGGCCAGCGACGAGATCGCGGTGCCCGACTGGCGCGAGGTGGCGACGGTGGCGTCCGAGGCGCGGGCATACTGTTCCGCCGCCAGAACCGCCGCCTGGGCCGAGCGCTGGATGTCGGCGAGGATGCGCCGCACCTGGGCGGTGGCGGCCTTGGACTGGTCGGCCAGCTCCTTCACCTCGCCGGCGACGACGGCGAAGCCGCGGCCGGCCTCGCCCGCCTTGGCCGCCTCGATGCTTGCATTGACGGCCAGAAGGTTCGATTTCTCGGCGATCTCGCTGACGGTGGCGTTGATCTCGGCGATCTCGTAGGTGCGCTCGCTGAAGCCCATCACCCGTTCGGCGAGCGCCTCCAGACGCTGGCGCCCGTCCTCGGTGGAGCGCACCGTTTCCTCGACGGACTGGAGCCCGGTATCGGCGATGGTCTCGGCCTTCTGGGCCATGTCGAGAACGGTCTGGGTGCGGCGCGCGACGGAATCGCCGGCCTGGCGCAGCTCGTGGACGGAGGCCGCCATCTGGCGCACCGCGGCGGCTTCCTCGGCGGTGGCGGCCGCCTGCTGGCTGGTGGCGGCGAGGATCTCGGCGGTGGCGGAGCCAAGCTGGGAGGTCGCGGTGCGGATCTCGCCCACCAGCAGCCCGAGGGCGCGCGCCATGGTGTTGAGCCCCTCGCCGAGGCGTTCGAGCGGGCCGGCACTGCCGCCCGCCAGCCGGGAGGTGAAGTCGCCGCCGGCGACGCGCTCGGTGAACTGGCCATAGTCGGCGACGGTGCGCTCCAGGGTGGCGCGGGCGACCTGTTCGGCCTCGATGCGGGTCTGGAGGGCCGCCGCCATCTCGTTGAGGGCAGTGGCGAGGCTGGCGAGTTCGGCCGGGCCCGTCTCCGGGGCGCGCCGGTCCAGATGGCCGGCGGTGATGTCGGCGGCGGTGGCGTGCAGGCGCTCCACCGGGCGGGCGATCAGCCGGGCCAGAAGCGCGGTGAGGACAATGCCGATGGCGATGGCCGCCAGCGGCCAGACCGCGCTTGAGGTCAGGAGGGCGGTGAAGGTGCTGCTCAGCTCCGCATGGGACTGGCTGATCCACAGCTTCCAGCCCGTGCTCGGCACCATCGCGAAGGCGGCAAAGCGCGGCACGCCGGTCTCGTCGACATAGGACGGGATGCGGCCCTCGGCGGCGACCGACAGATGGGTCCAGATGGGCTTGTCGGCAAAGCTGAAGCGCCGGGTCACCAGGGAGCGGTCGGGATGGGCGACGGTGACGCCCTCCCGGGTGACGACCGCGACATTGCCGGTCTGGCCGAAATGCAGGCGCGCGGTCATCTCGGTGAGGGCGGCGAGGCTGACGCTGCCGACCAGCACGCCCGAGACCCGTCCGTCGGCCTCCGTAACCGGTGCGGCGATGATGAGGACGGGCGTGCCCGAGGTCCGCCCGAGCAGGATGTCCGGGTCGATCTGGGCCTGACCGGTGCGCATCACGGTGCGGAAATAGCCGCGGTCGGAGATGTCGACGCCGGTGATCTTCTGCCCGCTGTCGGCGGTCTCCGGATCCGCGAACTGCACGATGCCATCGCCCCCGGCGAGCAGGATCCGGTCGAACAGCGGGAAGTCCTTGCGCAGCCGGGCGAGAGCGGGCCCGATCCGGCCGGCATCGAGCCCGTCGCTGCCGAATTCGCGGCCGGCATAGGCCAGCAGGTTGCGATGGTCGGTCATCACCCGGTCGAGATAGAGGGCGGCCTCCGAGGACAGCATCGCGTTCTGGTCGAGGGAGGTCTGCAGGATCAGCGCCCGGGTCTTCAGGGTGTAGCCGATGCCCAGCAGGGTGACGGGCACGATGGCCGCGAGAATCCCCCAGAGGATCACCAGGCGGCCGACGCTGAGGGAGGCGGAAGAACGCAGCGACATGGATCTTGCTCAGGAGCCGGAGGACGGGCGAAGGCGATGGTCGACGATCAGGCCGGCATGGCCGGCAAGGGCCGTGGCCGAGAGCACGCCGGTGCCATCGGGCAGCAGGCCCGCAAGCAGGCCCGGCCGGCCCGGTCCGGCCCCGTCCCGGCGCACGACGCCGTGGAGGACATCGGCGGCAAGTCCCAGGGCACAGCCCGGGTGATCGAGCAGCACGGCGAAGGCGGGCGCGGGCGGCGGGTCGGTGTCGCGGTCGAGGAGCACGTTCGGGTCGATGACGGCGTGCAGGCTGCCGCGGTGGATCACCAGCCCCAGATGGCAGCCCCCGACGCCGGGAAGCGGCACCAGCGCATCCGCCGGGATGACGGCCAGGGTGGCGGAGATGTCGAGGGCGTAGCGCATGCCGGCGCGGCCGAACACCACCAGCGCGCTCCCCGTTTCGGCGCGGTCGTCGGGTTCCGGGGCGGCGAGCCGGGCGGCGCGGCGGGCGAGCCGGTCGGCAAGCGCGTCCGCCGGATCGGCGTCGGCCAGCCGGGCGGAGATCTCGTCTAGCCGGCGGCGGGTCCGTGCCCAGTCGAGGGCGCCGCCGGCGGCCGGCCGGGACGGGTCAGAGGGTCCGGACATGGCGGTCTCCCTGCGCGATGCCGAGGCGGCGGGCGGCCTGGCGGATCTCGCCGGCCTCGATGGCCAGATGGCGGGTGATGCGGCTGCCGTCGCCGGTGCGATCGAGCAGGGACACGGCCCTTGCCAGCGATTGCCGGGCGGCCTCGGTGCGGCCGGCGCGCAGGCTCACGATGGCGTGGACATAATGGGCGGCCGGGGTTTCCGGCGCCGCGATCACGCCGATGCGGGCCGCCTGCTCGGCTGCCGGCAGGTCGCCAAGGGCCTGACAGACGAGGGCCATCAGCAGGTTCGCCTCCGGGCTTTCGGCCAGCGCCCGGCCGCAGAGCTGGCGCGCCGCATCGAACAGGCCGAGATCCGCCAGCCGGATGGCCTGGTCCAGCTGGCCCGGGGCCTGCACCCTTTCCGGCGCCGGGCCGGGCGGGGAGATTGCTGCCTGCGGCGGAGCGGGATCCGGCGCGGCGGGCCGGGCCGCTGCCGTCTGCCGGCCATGGGTGAAGACGATGGCCGGCCCGGTCCGGCGGAAGACGAGGGGGGCGAACCAGGCAGCCGTCGCCTCCACCGGGGCGACGGCAAGGCTGCCCTCCCGGCTCACCAGCCCGGCGAGAAAGCGGCCGAGCCCCGGCTGCCGGCGCGGCTCCATGTGGATCAGGACGTTGCGGCACAGGACGAAATCCGCCGGCGCCCCGGCCAGCCCGACGGCAGCGCCCCGGCCGGCGGCTTCCGCCGCCGCGCTGATATTGAAGAAGCGGAACTCCACCCGCTCGCGCAGCGCGTCGGTGATGCGGAAGCGGCTGCCCTCGGGGCGGACCCAGCGCGCGCGCTCCTCGTCCGTCAGCTCGCGCAGCGCCCGGCTGTCGAACAGCCCCTCCCGTGCCTGGGCGAGGGCGGAGGCACAGAGATCGAGCCCGGTGATGGAGATCGTCCAGCCGGGTTCGCCCCCGGTCAGCCGGTCGAGGAGGATCGCCAGGGAATAGGGCTCCTCGCCGGTGGCGCAGCCGATGCTGAGACAGGTGAGCCGGCGCGTCCCCTCCCGGCGCCGGGCGGCCAGCAGCGGCAGCAGCACGGTGTCCGCAAGGGCCGCCCACCAGCCGCGCTGCCGGAAGAAGGTGGTCTCGCGCACGGTGAGGCAGTCGAGGATGGCCTGCCAGGCGGGTGCCTCGTCGGGCAGGCTGTCCAGTTGCGCGAGGGCTTCCGGGGCGGGGGCGGCCAGAAGCCGGGCGGCCGCCATCAGGCCGCGGCCAAGCGCCAGCGTGAACCGTTCCGGCAGGGCAAGGCCGAAGCGCCGGGAGGCCATCTGCCGCAGCAGGTCGAGGGTGGGACCGGGGACGGCCGGGCCGACGGGGATGGAGGCGGTCATGGCGGCGCGGCCGCGAAATGCTGCGCGATGGCCGGCTCCAGCGCATCGGCATCGGCCGCATCGAGCCAGAGATCGGGATCGCGCAGCAGGATCAGGCCGCCGTCTGCCCCGGCGGCCGCGAGAATGCCGGCGCCGGGCACCAGCGCGTCAATTTCCAGCCAGTCCCGGTCGGGAATGGCGCGTATCCCGTCGATGGAATCGCACAGCAGGCCCACCGGCTGCGGCCGGGTTTCCAGCACCACGATCCGGCTGTCGCGTGCCACCGGCGCACCGGCCCCCCGCCGCACCGGATCGACCACGACAAGGGGAACCCCGTGCAGGTTGATGAGCCCCGCGACGATCCTGGACGCTTCCGGAACCGGGATCGGCCTCGGAGCTGCCACCACCTTGCGGATGACGCCGGCCGCGAGTCCGATCCGCAGCGGGCCACAGCGGACAATGACGATCGTCCGCTCGCGGCCCCGATCGTGCGCTGCCACGACATTCCTCCCCCGGATGGATTATTAGCCGAAAGGAGTATGCCGCGCGGCAACACTGGCGAGCAACCGGATTCCGCGATCCCGGGTCGGTCAGCATGTAATTTTGCTACCTGAAGTCGTTATGTCGGAGAGGGTACCCGTGGATGATCTTGTTCGCCGGTAAAAAACTTCGTTTCTCCGCGTCCGGATTTTCATCAGGGCACGTCTGGGTGGCAGCCGGTCCGCAGGAGATCACATATACAAAAAATTGCAGCCTGCATGCATCCCCCGGGCGGTTATGCCCGAAGCCCGGCTCCGGCGGGCAGCGGCATCCCCCGTCGCCCGGAACGGGCCGGGTGTCCGGGCGGGGAGTCCGGAGAGAGCGTTCCGGACGCCAGCTGTCTTTGCGCGACACCCGGCGTCCGGCAGGGGGCGCCCGGGGGCTTCAGGTCAGGAGGCCGGGCCGCGGGACCGCGGCGGCGGGCCGGCCGGGCAGGGCCGTCAGCAACCGGAGGATGCGTCCGGCTGCGGACGGGCGCGGGGGCGTCCGGGCCGCTGACCGGTCCGGGGGGAGGGTTGCCAGCAGGGCCGTCACCAGTCCGGGGTCGTCGGCCGGCACATCGAGCAGGATGCCGGGCCAGGCGGCGGACCGGCCGGCCGGGAACAGGGCGACCTCGGCCGGAATCCGGGGACGGGGATCCTCCGGCGGCTCGCCGCGCAGGCGGGCGGCGAGCGCGCCGGCCAGATCCGCGCCGATGCGGCCGCCGAGATGGCTGAACGGACCGGGCCGCGGGGTGCAGCCGGTGAGGAGCGCGCGGCCGGTCTTCCTCTCGATGCGGAAGGCGATGTCGATGAAGCCCGACACCCCCCCCGCGGCGATGAGGAGGGCGGCGGCCGCCTCCATCTCGCCATGGGCCGTGAGGTCGATCACGCCGCCGGCCTCCGGTGTGCGGGGGAGGATGGTGACGGCAGCCAGCATCTCGCCGCGCCAGGCGACGGCGGACACCGTGGCCGGCTGGCCATCGGCAACCGGCCGCACCCGGGCAACCGGGGCCGCTGCGGCACGGTCGCCACCGGGCAGGAAGCGGCGGACCGAGCGGGCGAGGCCGGCGCGCCGGACCAGGGGCGCAAGCGCCGCGTCGATCTCCGCGTCGGTGCGGCAGGTCACGGTCTGCGGGCCGGCGGTGACGGAGACCGGCTCCACCAGACCCGGACGGCCGAGATGGTCGGCCGCCGCCCGCGCCCCGGCGGCATCGCGCACCGGAAGGACCGGCGGGGCGGCGAGCCCCAGCCAGCGGGCGAGCGCCTGGGTCTCGTCCGGGATCCGGAGGGCATCGAGGAAGACCGGATCGCCGAGGCAATCGGTGAGGGCGGCGATCTGTGCACGGTCGAGGGGGCCGCGGCGGGGATCGGCTGTCCGCACGAGGGCATGGAGACAGCTCACGGCGCGCGCGTCGCAGGGGAGCACGAGGGCGGGGCGGAGCTCGGCCATCGCCCGGGCCAGCCGGCGGGCGATGTGGCGGCGCGAGCCGTTGCGATCGAGGTGGAAATGGTGGGCCAGATGGCGGCTGGCGGTCATGAGGCTGTCGTCCGGGCAGAGGGCGGCGACCTCGATCCCCGCCGCGGCGAGGGCGCCGGGCAGGCGGGCGGCGGTGCTGTCGCGGGCGTCGAGGGCCACCAGCAGGAGAACGGGGGCAGGGATGGGCGCCATGATGTGTGTTCTCCCCGGCGGCGGACGGTGGGACGGATGCCGGCGGTGGAGCGGCCCTGCGGCCGTCGGTTGAATCCCGCCGGCCTCAGGGATAGCCGGCGGCAGTGCCCGACGGGGGAGCGCGTCGGCTCAGGCGCGCGCGCGAAAGGAGAGGGGGCCTATGCTTTCGGATAGGGCGCCGCCCCGCTCCCTGTCCCGGGACGGGGCGGCCTGAACGGACCGGCCGGTCTCATCGGCACCGGCGTCCGGCCCTTGCCGGCCGGACGGCATCACCTTCCGTCAGGGGACGGTATCCGGTGCGCCGGAGCGACCGGAAAAAGCGTCCGTGGCGATCAGTCGATTTCCGTCAGGCGCCGGGTGATCTCTTCGCGCAGGATGAATTTCTGGATCTTGCCGGTGACCGTCATCGGGAACTCGGCCATGATCTCCACATAGCGCGGCACCTTGTAATGGGCGATCTCGCCGCGGCAGAAGTCGCGGATCTCCTCGGCTGTCAGGCTGTCGTCCACCGGCACGATGCAGGCGCAGATCTCCTCGCCATAGAGCGCATCCGGCACGCCCACCACCTGCACTTCCCGCACCTTGGGGTGCCGGTAGAGGAAATCCTCGATCTCGCGCGGATAGACATTCTCGCCGCCGCGGATCAGCATGTCCTTCACCCGGCCGACGATGGTGCAGAAGCCGTCCTCGTCCAGCGTCGCCAGGTCGCCGGTGTGCATCCAGCCCTCGGCGTCGATCGCTTCCTTCGTCTTTTCCGGTGCGCCCCAGTAGCCGCGCATGACGGAATAGCCCCGGGTGCACAGTTCGCCGATCTCGCCCGGCCGCACGGTCGCCCCGGTCGCATCGACCAGTTTCACCTCAAGATGCGGATGGATGCGGCCGACGGTGGAAACGCGCTTTTCTACCGGATCATCGCCGAAGGACTGGAAGGAGACCGGCGAGGTCTCGGTCATGCCATAGGCGATGGTGACATCGGCCATGTGCATGTCCGCGCGCACGCGCTTCATCACCTCGATCGGGCAGACGGCGCCGGCCATGATGCCGGTGCGCAGGTGCGAGAGGTCGTGGCTGGCGAAGTCGTCGGCGGCCAGCATGGCCGAGAACATCGTCGGCACGCCATAGAGCCCGGTGCACTTTTCCTGCGCCGCTGCGGCAAGCGTCGTCTTGGGCTCGAAACCCTCGCCGGGGAAGATCATCGTCGCGCCCTTGGTGACGCAGCCGAGCACGCCCATCACCATGCCGAAGCAGTGATAGAGCGGCACCGGAATGCACAGCCGGTCAGCGGCGGTGAAGCGGATGCGGTCGGTGACGAACTGGCCGTTGTTGACGATGTTGCGGTGGGTCAGCGTCGCGCCCTTGGGCGAGCCGGTGGTGCCGGAGGTGAACTGGATGTTGATCGGATCATTCGGCGTGAGCGTCGCCGTCACGGCGTCAAGCCGGACCGGATCGGCCGGCGTCGCGGCCAGCGCGTCGAAGGCGATCATCCCCGCCGGCGTGTCGGGGCCCATGGCGACCACCATGTGCAGGTCCGGCAGCCGCTCCGACTGGAGCGCGCCCGGGGCGGCGGTGGCGAGTTCCGGCAGCAGGCCCGCCAGCATCCCCAGATAATCGGAGCTCTTGAACCGGTCGGCGGCGATGATCGCCCGCATCCCCACGATCTTCAGGGCATAGTCCAGCTCGGAACGCCGGTAGGCCGGGTTGACGTTGACGAGGATGGCGCCGATGCGGGCAGTGGCGAACTGGGTCAGCAGCCATTCCGGCCGGTTCGGCGCCCAGATGCCCACCCGGTCGCCGGGACGGATGCCGAGATCGAGCAGGCCCGTCGCCAGCCGGTCGACGGCGGCGGCGAATTCCGTCCACGTCCAGCGCACGCCGGGGCCCCGGAACACCACCGCCTCCGCATCGCCGCGTGCCGCCACGGTGCGGGCGAGGACCGCCGGAATGGTCTCCTCCAGCAGCGGCGGCGTGTCGGTGCCGCGCACGCGCGCCTCATCGGCCAGCGGCCGTTCGCTGTAGGTCATCGCTTCCTCCAATGAATGAGCGTCCGCCGGTTTTCCGGTCGGTGCGGGTCGCCGTCTGTTGTTGTTCTTCAGTCATCGGCGCGGGGATCAGGCCCCGCGTCTGGAAAGCAGGGCTCTGGCAACGGCAGATCCGCTGCGCCGGCCGAGATAGCCGGAGATCAGGGCGCCGGCATCCACCAGCGCATCGAGATCGACACCGGTCTCGATGTCGAGACCATCGAGCAGATAGACGACATCTTCTGTCGCCACATTGCCCGTCGCGCCCTTCGCATAGGGGCAGCCGCCGAGACCGGCCACCGAGGCATCGAACTGGGAAATCCCCAGCTCCAGCGCCGCATAGATGTTGACGAGGGCCTGCCCATAGGTGTCGTGGAAATGGCCGGAGACGTCGGCCAGATCATAGACCGACAGCGCGGCCTCCAGCGCCTTCTGCACCTTCCGCGGCGTGCCGACGCCGATGGTGTCGGCGATGCCGACATGCTGGACCCCGATCGCCTTCATCAGCCCGGCGACATGAGCGACGCGCTCCGGCGCCACCTCGCCCTCATAGGGACAGCCGACGGTGCACGAGATTGCCCCGCGCACGGCAATCCCCTCCGCCCGCGCCGCCGCCACGACCGGGGCGAAGCGCGCGATGGATTCATCGATGGAGCAGTTGATATTTCGCCGGCTAAAGGCTTCGCTAGCCGAGCCAAAGACCTCGATTTCTCCGGGTCTTGTGGCAATGGCTGCCCCATAGCCCTGCATGTTCGGCACGAGCACGGAGTAAAGGACGTCCGGCCGGCGGGTGAGGCCGGCCATGACGGCAGCATTGTCCGCCATCTGCGGCACCCATTTCGGGCTGACGAAGCTGGTCGTCTCGATGTGCTTCAGACCGGCGGCCTGAAGCTTCTCGATGAGGGCGACCTTGATGGCGGTCGGCACCGGCTGCGGCTCGTTCTGGAGGCCATCGCGCGGGCCGACCTCGACCAGACGGACCCGATCGGGGAGGGCGGTCATGGGCGCGCCTCCTCGGTCAGCGCTTCGAGACGCAGCAATTCCGCGCCCTCGCTCACCTGATCGTCGACGCCATAGAGCAGTTCGGCCACGATGCCGGCGACGGGTGCGCGGATGGTGTGTTCCATCTTCATGGCCTCCATGACAGCGAGCGGCTGGCCGGCGGCCACGGGGTCGCCGGCTGCCACCAGCAGCGCCAGCACCCGGCCGGGCATCGGGGCGGTCAG
>JBBSSF010000082.1:0-10179 GCA_038242345.1 Hyphomicrobiales bacterium | reverse complement strand
TCGCGCTGGGTGTTCTCGATCACCTTGGCGGCCTCGGCCACCCTGATCGACGGTGCGCGATGGACCGGCGCGGTGATGACGGCACCATAGAGCGCGGCCAGCCGGTCGCGCGCTTCCGGCGACGAGGCGGAAACCACCTTGGCGATGGTCTCGAAGCGGCGCACCGGATCGCCGGGATTGATGCGCTCGGGCGAGTAGCCGACGGCAAAATCGACGCCGCAGCGCAGGCCGGAACCCGCCTCCAGCACCGGCACCGCACAGTCCTCGGTCGCCCCGGGGAACACGGTCGACTCGAAGACGACGATCGCGCCGGGCTTCAGGCGTGGCGCAACCACCCGGGCCGCCCCGAGAAAGGGGCCGAGATCAGGCTGGCGGGCCGCATCCACCGGCGTGGGCACCGCCACGATGTGGACCTCGGCCGCCCGCAGCTCCTCCGCATCATCGGTGAAGTGCAGGCCGGGCACGGCAAGGGCGGCAGGCTCGACGGACCGGGTGCGGTCGCGGCCGGCGCGGAGCTCGTCGATCCGGCCGGGGTCTATGTCGAAGGCGGTGACCGGAAAGCCGGCCGCCGCAAAGGCCGTCGCGACCGGCAGGCCGACATAGCCGAGTCCGATCACCGAGATCGGGGTCTTCTTCCCATCCGCCATGGTGGCGCCGGTTCCTTCCTGAGCTTGCCCGTCCCGTGAACGCCCGGCCGGGGGAGCGGATATGACCGGCGACCGTGGCGGGATCGGGACGGCGGACGCAGACGCACGAAAAGCGACGGCGCCCGGCCGGTCAGGAACCGGCTCCGGACGCCGTCCGGTTCGGATCGGGGGCCGCTGCCGGGCCCGGAATGCCGGGCTCGGGACATGGCTGCTGACCGCACCGCGCCCCTGAAGGGCGGCGGATTTCCCGGATGCCCCAGGGACAGGAGAAATCCGCATCAGACTTTCGAGGGACCCGTTTCAGGGCCCCCTGGCATCAGCCGGGCAGCAGGTTGGCCAGCTCGGCGCGGAAGCTGTCGGCCAGATCCGGATGCGACAGGGCATAGGCCACATTGGCCGACAGGAAGCCGATCTTGGAGCCGCAGTCGAAGGTCCGTCCGTCGAACTTCAGCCCGGTGAAGGGCTGGCTGGCGAGCAGGGCGATCATCGCATCGGTGATCTGGATCTCGCCGCCGGCGCCCTTTTCCTGCTTCTCGATCAGCGAGAAGATTTCCGGCTGGAGGATATAGCGGCCGGAAATGATGAGGTTGGACGGCGCCGTGCCCGGCTTCGGCTTCTCCACCATGCCGGTGATGTCGAACACCCGGCCGTCCCCGGCACCGATGTCGATCACGCCATACTGGTGGGTCTGGTCGCCCGGAACTTCCTCGACCGCGATCACGTTGCCGCCGCGCTCGTTGTAGACTTCCATCATCTGGGCAAGGCAGCCGCGCTCGCCCTTGATTATCATGTCGGGCAGGAGCAGCGCGAAGGGTTCGTTGCCGACGATCTCGCGGGCGCACCACACCGCATGGCCGAGGCCGAGCGGGGCCTGCTGGCGGGTGAACGAGGTGGAGCCGGCCGGCGGGCGCGAGTCCTCGATGATCTGCAGCGCCTCGGTCTTGCCCCGCATGCGCAGGGTGTCTTCAAGCTCGTAGGCGACGTCGAAATGGTCTTCGATCACGCCCTTGTTGCGCCCGGTGACGAAGACGAAATGCTCGATGCCGGCCGCACGCGCCTCCTCGAACACATACTGGATCGCCGGACGGTCAACGACCGTGAGCATCTCCTTTGGCATGGCCTTGGTAGCCGGCAGAAAGCGTGTACCAAGACCGGCCACGGGAAAAATAGCCTTGCGGATAGGACGAGGGCTCATGCTGGGCGTCCATCAGTCGGAGAAGCAACAGGGCCTCAAGACGAGGCTCTGCTTCACGAAATCACGAAATCTACAGTCCCGCCGTGCGGGCGCCGTGACGACCCGCACCCATTGGGCATCTCTCCTTCCGGCCTAGCCGACCGGCGCACACCGTGCAAGTGGGCGGGGTGCGGCTACCTCGGATGTGAGACAAGATGCGCCGCGACAAGAGTGCGCGCCCTTCAGCCGCGGCGAAAAATGGCGCCCGGACGGACAGTTCACCCCCTTCAGTTGCCCGGCCGCGTCGGATAGAAGCCGGAGGACCCGTGCGCGACGCGCGCGGACCGGCATTTCCGGGTCCGGGCTTTTCCGTTGCGGACCCGCCAGGAGGAGGAGACGCTCCGTGACAGCCATCATCGACATCATCGGTCGCGAGATTCTGGACAGCCGGGGCAACCCGACCGTCGAGGTCGACGTGATTCTGGAAGACGGCTCGCTCGGTCGTGCGGCCGTTCCCTCCGGTGCCTCCACCGGCGCCCATGAGGCGGTGGAGAAGCGGGACGGCGGCAAGCGCTATTTCGGCAAGGGCGTGCGCGGCGCCGTCGAGGCCGTCAATGGCGAGATCTTCGACGCCCTCGGCGGCTTCGAGGCCGAGGACCAGGTGAAGATCGACGAGACGCTCATCGCCCTCGACGGCACGCCGAACAAGAGCCGCCTCGGCGCCAACGCCATCCTCGGCGTGTCGCTGGCGGTGGCCAAGGCCGCGGCCGAATCGGCCGGCCTGCCGCTCTACCGCTATGTCGGCGGCACCTCCGCCCGCATCCTGCCGGTGCCGATGATGAACATCATCAATGGCGGCGCCCACGCCGACAACCCGATCGACTTCCAGGAGTTCATGATCCTGCCGGTCGGCGCGCCGTCCTTCGCCGATGGCCTGCGCATGGGTGCGGAAGTGTTCCACACCCTGAAGAAGAAGCTGAAGGACGCCAAGCACAACACCAATGTCGGCGACGAGGGCGGCTTCGCCCCGAACCTCGCCAATGCCGGTGTGGCCCTCGACTTCATCATGGGCGCCATCGAGGAAGCCGGCTACAAGCCGGGCGAGGACATCTATCTCGGCCTCGACTGCGCCTCGACGGAGTTCTTCAAGGACGGCAAGTACGTCTACGAGGGCGAGCGCAAGACCCGCGACCAGAAGGCCCAGGCCCGTTATCTCGCCAAGCTCGTCGGTGACTATCCGATCGTCACCATCGAGGACGGCATGGCCGAGGACGACTGGGAGGGCTGGAAGATCCTCACCGACGCCATCGGCTCCAAGTGCCAGCTGGTCGGCGACGACCTGTTCGTGACCAACGTCACGCGCCTGTCCGACGGCATCGACAAGGGCGTGGGCAACTCCATCCTCGTGAAGGTCAACCAGATCGGTTCGCTGACCGAGACGCTGGCCGCCGTCGAGATGGCCCACAAGGCCGGCTACACCGCCGTGATGTCCCACCGCTCCGGCGAGACCGAGGACTCCACGATCGCCGACCTCGCGGTTGCCACCAACTGCGGCCAGATCAAGACCGGCTCGCTCGCCCGCTCCGACCGCATGGCCAAGTACAACCAGCTGCTGCGCATCGAGGAAGAGCTGGGCCCGCAGGCCCGCTATGCCGGCCGCTCGGCGCTGAAGGCCCTGCGCTGATCCGATCCTGCCGGAGCGGACCCGTCCGCTCCGGCCCGCCATCCGGGCGCGGGGAGGGACACCTTCCCGCGCCCGTTGCGTTTCGCGAGAGGCCGCCGCCCGACAGCCCGCGCGCGCCGAAGCGGCGTTCCCGCCGATTCCGGATCGTGCCTTAAATCGGCCTTAACCGGATCGACCGGATGGTTGGTCCCGGTCGTCCCAGCTTTCAGAAGGCGTCGCTCCCGTGCGCATGGCTACCCGACAGCGCAAGAAGTCCGTCGTCGACCTGCTGCTCGTGCCGGTCGCCGCGACGGCGGTCACGGCCTATTTCGTCTGGCATGCCTTCCAGGGGGACCATGGCATCCTGGCGCGCGAGCGGATGGAAGTGCGCGCCGCCGAGCTGTCGGCTGTCCACGCCCGGCTGGTGGAGGAGCGCACCGCTCTGGAACGCCGCGTGCACCAGCTCCGGTCCGAAAGCCTCGATGCCGATCTGGTCGATGAACGCGCCCGCGCCAATCTTTCCTTCGCCAATCCGGACGAGATCGTGATCTTCGTCGCACCCGGTGCGCCCGGATCGCAAAACTGATCCATATTCGCTAAATAGATCTTCAGAAGATTCGGCTGACGCGGTGCGGCATCATGTTGTCCGGGCCGCTTTTTTGCGTCGCGGCAGGCTATTGCGCATCTGCGCGGCGCCCTTGGCAAATTCTTCCTTCAGATACAACCGCGTTGACAGCATGGCTGCCGCGCCGCGCCCCGCTTGGATTGCAGAAGTGCCTCAGCTAAGGTCTCTGCCAATCCCGGGAGGGAAGCTCGGAGAGGAAGAAGATGGCCGAACGCACCACGACCACGGCGCCCGCGCCGACGCAGACGGGGACCCCGTCCGCATCCGGATCCGCCACCGATACCACTCTCCGGCCGCGCCGCGGGCGCGCAATGGCCGCAAAAGCGGCAACGGCCGAGGTATCCGAGGCGGTCTCCGTACCGCCGGCGCTCTCGCCGGAGGACGAGAAGACCGCCTATCGCGAGATGCTCCTGATTCGCCGATTCGAGGAGAAGGCGGGTCAGCTTTATGGCATGGGCTATATCGGGGGCTTCTGTCACTTATACATTGGTCAGGAGGCGGTCGTGGTGGGCATGCAGCTCGCCATGAAGCCCGGCGATCAGGTCATCACCGGCTACCGCGACCATGGCCACATGCTCGTCATGGGCATGGACCCGAAAGGGGTCATGGCGGAGCTGACCGGCCGCAAGGGCGGGTACTCCAAGGGCAAGGGCGGCTCCATGCACATGTTCAGCGTGGAGAAGGGCTTCTTCGGCGGCCACGGCATCGTCGGCGCCCAGGTCTCGCTCGGCACCGGCCTCGGCTTCGCCAACAAGTACCGCAAGAACGGCAACGTCTCCTTTGCCTACTTCGGTGACGGCGCGGCCAACCAGGGCCAGGTCTACGAGAGCTTCAACATGGCGAAGCTCTGGGATCTGCCGGTCATCTACATGATCGAGAACAACAAGTACGGCATGGGCACCTCCGTCGAGCGCGCCTCGGCGACGACCAACCTGTGCCATCGCGGTGCCTCCTTCGGCATCCCCGGCGAGGCGGTCGACGGCATGGACGTCCGCGCCGTGCGCGATGCGGTTGCCCGCGCGGCCGAGCACGCCCGCAGCGGCAAGGGCCCCTACATCCTCGAAATGCTGACCTATCGCTATCGCGGCCACTCCATGTCCGACCCGGCCAAGTACCGGTCGAAGGAAGAAGTGGAGAAGATGCGCGGCGAGCACGACCCGATCGAGGCAGTGCGCCAGCGTCTGATCGCGGCCGGCCTTGCGACGGAAGAGGACCTGAAGGCGATCGACAAGGACATCCGCGTGATCGTCAACGAGGCGGCGGACTTCGCCCAGCTGGATCCGGAGCCGGATCCGTCCGAGCTGTGGACCGATATCGTTCGCTGAAGGGAAGACCGCCATGCCGATCCAGATTCTGATGCCCGCGCTCTCCCCGACGATGGAGGAGGGCAAGCTCGCCAAATGGGTGAAAGCCGAGGGCGATGAGGTCAAGTCCGGCGACGTGATCGCCGAGATCGAGACCGACAAGGCCACGATGGAAGTCGAGGCCGTCGACGAAGGCCGCATCGGCCGCATCCTCATTCCGGCCGGCACCGAGAACGTGAAGGTCAACACCCCCATCGCCGTGCTGCTCGGCGAGGGCGAGGATGCCAACGCGATCACGCTGAACGGGGCTGCTCCCGCACCCGCTCCGGTTGCGGAAGCCGCGCCGGCCCCGGTGGCCGCCGCTCCCGTTCCGGCCGCCCCGAAGGCGCCGGAGCCCGATGAGGCGCCGGAAGTGCCCGCGGGCACCGAACTCCAGAACCAGACGGTGCGCGAGGCCCTGCGCGACGCCATGGCCGAGGAGATGCGGCGCGACGGCGACGTGTTCATCATGGGTGAGGAGGTCGCCCAGTATCAGGGTGCCTACAAGATCACCCAGGGCCTGCTCCAGGAATTCGGTGCCGACCGCGTCATCGACACCCCGATCACCGAGCACGGCTTTGCCGGTCTCGCCGTCGGTGCGGCGCTGACCGGGCTGAAGCCGATCGTCGAGTTCATGACGTTCAACTTCGCCATGCAGGCGATTGACCACATCATCAACTCGGCCGCCAAGACCCTCTACATGTCCGGTGGCCAGCTCGGCTGCCCGATCGTGTTCCGCGGTCCGAACGGTGCCGCGGCCCGGGTGGGTGCCCAGCACAGCCAGGACTATGCCGCCTGGTACGCCCAGATCCCGGGCCTCAAGGTGGTGCAGCCCTATACGGCCGCCGACGCCAAGGGCCTTCTCAAGGCGGCGATCCGGGATCCCAACCCGGTGATCTTCCTGGAGAACGAGATCCTCTACGGCCAGCACTTCGATGTTCCCAAGCTCGATGATTTCGTCGTGCCGATCGGCAAGGCGCGCATCCATCGCAAGGGCACCGATGTCACCCTCGTGTCCTTCGGCATCGGCATGACCTATGCCACCAAGGCCGCCGACGCGCTGGCCGGCGAGGGCATCTCGGCCGAAGTCATCGACCTGCGTACCATCCGCCCCCTCGACATCGACACCGTGATCGCCTCGGTGAAGAAGACCGGGCGCTGCGTGACGGTGGAAGAGGGCTGGCCGGTGTGCTCCGTCGGGTCGGAGATCGCGGCCCAGCTCATGGAAAAGGCGTTCGACTGGCTGGACGCGCCGGTTCTCAAGGTGACGGGCAAGGACGTTCCGATGCCCTATGCCGCCAATCTCGAGAAGCTGGCGCTGCCCAATGTCCAGGAAGTCGTCGACGCGGTGAAGGCCGTTACCTATCGCTGACGTTCGCGGAAGGTGCGCCGGGGCGGACCCGGCGCACGGGCGACCGGAAAGCCGGGCAGGGGGCCAATCCCCGATCCGGCCGGTGGTCGCCCGCCTGGGCGGGCCCTCCGGGGCGCCGTCCGTCTTCCGCCGTCACGGCCCTTGACCGCTGCCGGAAGCCGGGGGTGTCTCCCGGTTTCCTGTCCGGCTCCGCGCGCTGCGCCCGCCGTCCCCGCGTGGCCACGCGCGCATCCGACTTCAGCCCGACCGCCCATCCCGGCCCCTGACCGGGCCGCCGCCGCCGAAAAGAGCGCGGGAGAGAGTGATGCCCATCGACATCCTGATGCCTGCCCTGTCTCCGACCATGGAGAAGGGCAATCTCGCCAAATGGCATGTGAAGGCGGGTGACACCGTCAAGTCCGGCGACGTGATCGCCGAGATCGAGACCGACAAGGCCACCATGGAAGTGGAGGCCGTCGACGAGGGCACGGTGGCCAAGATCCTGATCCCCGAAGGGACGCAGGATGTTGCCGTGAACACGCTGATCGCGCTGCTCGCCGAAGAGGGCGAGGACCCGGCAGCCGTCGCCGCCGGTGGCGGTGCCCCGAAGGCGGCCGCGGCTCCGGCTGCTGCTGCCGCCGCGCCTGCGCCGGCGGCCGCGGCTCCGGCTCCCGTGGCCGCTCCGGCGGCCGGTGGCGCCCGGGTCTTTGCCTCGCCGCTCGCCCGGCGTCTGGCCCGGGAGCAGGGTCTGGATCTCGGCAAGATCGCCGGCACCGGCCCCCATGGCCGCATCGTGAAGAGCGACATCGAGAAGGCCGCGTCTGCCGGCACCGCCAAGGCGGGCGCTCCTGCGGCGGCGCCGGCCGTGGCTCCCGCTCCGGCGGCGGCCCCCGCGCCGAAGGCCGCCGCGCCGGTGGGCCAGACCGACGAGCAGATCCTCAAGCTGTTCGCGCCCGGCTCCTACGAGCTCGTGCCCCATGACGGCATGCGCAAGACCATCGCGCGCCGCCTCATGGAATCGAAGCTCACGGTGCCGCACTTCTACCTGACCGTCGACGTCACCCTCGACAAGCTGCTGAAGCTGCGCGAGGAGCTGAACGCGGCGGCCCCGGTGGTCGATGGCAAGCCGGCCTACAAGCTCTCGGTCAACGACTTCGTCATCAAGGCCCAGGCGCTGGCGCTGAAGGCGGTTCCCGCCGCCAACGCCTCCTGGACCGACGGCGCGATGGTGCTGCACAAGGTGGTGGATGTCGGCGTCGCCGTCTCCATCCCCGGCGGTCTCATCACCCCGGTGGTGCGCAATGCCGACATCAAGTCGCTGTCGGCGATTTCCAACGACATGAAGGATCTGGCCGGCCGGGCGCGTGCCCGCAAGCTGAAGCCGGAAGAGTATCAGGGCGGCTCCACCGCTGTGTCGAATCTCGGCATGTTCGGGATCAAGGAGTTTGCGGCGATCATCAATCCGCCGCATGCGACCATCCTGGCCGTCGGCACCGGCGAGAAGCGGCCGATCGTGGTCGGCAACGAGATCCAGATCGTCAACCAGATGACGGTCACGCTCTCCACCGATCACCGCGCCGTCGATGGCGCGCTCGGCGCCGAGCTTCTGGCCGCCTTCAAGAAGCTGATCGAGAACCCGCTCACCATGGTGGTGTGACGCCCGGTCCGGCTGCCGTCCGACCCGGAAGCGGGCCGGACGGGGCCTCCGGTCTCTTCGCGCAAGTTCTGAGGACTGCGCGATCAAGTCATTGATGATCCGGATAAACCGGGGGCAGGGGGCAGATTGCTCCGATCGCCCTGTCGCGCCCTCCGGTCTCCCATCCAGACGCGGGACGATCCCCATGAGCTACGACGTTCTCATCATCGGTGCGGGCCCCGGCGGCTATGTCACCGCCATCCGCGCCGCCCAGCTCGGCTTCAAGACGGCCATCGTCGAGCGCGCCCATCTCGGCGGCATCTGCCTGAACTGGGGCTGCATCCCGACCAAGGCGCTGCTGCGCTCCGCCGAGATCTTCGATCATTTCGGCCACGCCAAGGATTATGGCCTCGCGGTCGAGAAGGCCTCCTTCGATCTCTCGGCCATCGTCAAGCGCTCGCGCGGCGTTTCGGCCCAGCTCAACACCGGCGTCGGCGGTCTTCTGAAGAAGAACAAGGTCGACGTGATCTGGGGCGAGGCGACGATCACCAGGCCGGGCGAAGTGAAGGTCTCCGAGCCCGGGCCGTTCAAGCAGGGCGGCCCGACGGTCGGCGCGCCGAAGGGCGTGCTGCCGGTCGGCACCTATCAGGCCAAGCACATCATCGTCGCCACCGGCGCCCGCCCGCGGGTGCTGCCGGGTCTGGAGCCCGACGGCAAGCTGGTGTGGACCTATTTCGACGCGATGGTGCCGACCAGCCTGCCGAAGTCGCTCCTCGTCGTCGGCTCGGGCGCCATCGGCATCGAGTTCGCGTCCTTCTACCGCTCGCTCGGCGTCGACGTCACCGTCGTCGAGGTCATGCCGCAGATCGTGCCGGTGGAGGATCACGAGATCGCCGCCGTGGTTCAGAAGCGGCTTGAGAAGCGGGGCCTCAAGTTCCTGATCGAGGCCAAGGTTCTGGGTCTGAAGAAGGGCATCGACAGCGTCACCGCCACCATCCAGACCAAGGACGGCAAGACCCAGGAGATCACCACCGACCGGGTGATTTCCGCCGTCGGCGTCGTCGGCAACATCGAGGGGATCGGCCTTGAGGCCCTCGGCGTGAAGACGGATCGCGGCTGCGTGGTGACCGACGGTCTCGGCCGCACCAACGTGCCGGGCATCTACGCCATCGGCGACGTCGCCGGCCCGCCGATGCTGGCCCACAAGGCCGAGCACGAGGGCGTCATCTGCGTGGAAGGCATCAAGGGCCTGCACCCGCACGTGATGGACAAGCTGAAGATCCCGGGCTGCACCTACTGCACGCCGCAGATCGCCTCCGTCGGCCTCACCGAGAAGAAGGCGAAGGAAGCCGGCCGCGAGATCCGCGTCGGCAAGTTCCCCTTCCTCGCCAACGGCAAGGCCATCGCGCTGGGCGAGCCGGACGGCCTCATCAAGACGATCTTCGACGCCAAGACCGGCGAGCTCATCGGCGCCCACATGGTCGGCGCGGAAGTGACCGAGCTGATCCAGGGCTTCGTCGTCGCCATGAACTGCGAGACCACGGAAGAGGAGCTCATCAACACCGTGTTCCCGCATCCGACGCTGTCGGAAATGATGCACGAGAGCGTCATGGCCGCCTATGGCCGCGTGATCCACATCTGATCCGGTGCTTTGGCGGGCCGGCCTTGTCCGGTCCGCCATCATCCGGTCTGGCCCATGCAGGCCCGCCAGCCTCCGGGCAATCCGGAGCGGCGGGCCTG
>JBBSSF010000081.1:0-10199 GCA_038242345.1 Hyphomicrobiales bacterium | reverse complement strand
GCCGGGGAGCACGGCCGGCTCGCCGACGACTTCGCCTTTGTCGCCGTCTCCAATGTGGGCGGCGAGTTCATGAGCGATGCGGCACTCGACCGGCTGCGGGCGATCGCCGGGCGGACCTGGTGGCGCCATTTCGATGACCGCATCGGCCTGTCGGCGGCGGAGGAGGCGCGTCTTGCCGGGCAGCCGGCGCCGGCCCTGCCGGCGGCCGAGCCGCTGCTGGCCGACCGGCCGGAGCAGGTCATCCCGTGGGACGATGCCCGCCGGCCGCCGGTGGAGAAGGGGGATGCGGCCAACCGCTATGGCTTCGACATGCGCCTGCCGGCGAACCGGCAGAATCTGGGCGAGCTCTACAATCTCTCCATCCGCCGCGGCACCCTCAATGACGAGGAGCGCTTCGCCGTCAACGATCACGTGGTGCAGACCTACATCATGCTGAAGCGCCTGCCCTGGCCGGCCGGTCTCGGCCGGGTGCCGGAGATCGCCGCCACCCATCATGAGCGCATGGACGGCACCGGCTATCCCCGCCGCATCGGCGCCGACAGTCTCGACGTGACCGAACGGGTGATGGCACTGGCCGACGTGTTCGAGGCGCTGACCGCCTCCGACCGGCCCTACAAGCGCGCCAAGACCCTGTCGGAGGCCCTCGGCATCATGGTGACCATGGCCACCCAGGGCCATCTCGACCCCGCTCTGATGCGCTATTTCCTGTTCTCCGGCGTCTGGCGGGACTATGCGACAGATTTCCTCGCTCCCGGCCAGAGCGACCCCGTGGACGTGCCGGGCCTGGCCGCCCGTCTCGCCCCTTCGGCCTGAGGTCCTCCCCCCTTCGGCCGAGGCCATGCGCGGATTGTGATAGGCCGATGCGGAAAATGTGGAGCCGGGTCTCCGGAAGCCCTCTGGTCGGGCCGTGTCATGCCCGGTAGTATGTCGCCGACAGGGAAGCTGTGCCGTGGGAGAGAGCGAGGCTCCCCGCCCGTAACGAGGCGGCCTGCGGAAGCGAGGGGAGGCTTCATGGAGACGGATCTCGATCTAGAGCAGACCGTTGATGCCGTGCGGCGTTTCGCCGACACGACGCCCGTCATGCGCTCGACGCCGTCCGATCCGCGCGGTCCCAGTGCCGCGCTGTGGCGTCAGACGCCGCGGCTGCGCCTGTTCGATGGCCATCGCCGCCGCTTCCTGGCGGTGTCCATGCGCGGCGATTCCAGCATCGAGCAGATCATCGACGGCCGCTCGGTCTGGCGCGGGCCGGTGCGCGGCACCTCGGTCCTGCTGGAGCCGGGCTTTGAATGCGACTGGCGCTTCACCGGCAATTTCGAGATGCTCCAGATCTATCTGGGCGCGGATTTCACGATCGACGAGACACAGGGGACGGCGCTCACCACGCCCTTCCGGGATCCGGTGCTGTTCCAGTATGCCACCACCATCGCCATGATCCTGCGCGAGGGCTCCGTCGGCGCGCCGGCGCTGTCGTCGCTGCTGGAATCCGTCGAGCGCTATCTGCGCAGCAAATATTGCACCGCCGCCTGTACCGGCACGCCGGTCGCCGACACGGCGCCGGGGCTCGCCCCCGGCGTGCGCCGCCGGGTGGAGGCCTTCGTGCGGGCGGAGCTGGCCCGCGACATCCGGGTGGACGAGATGGCGGCGATTGCCGGCCTCTCCGCCGGCCATTTCGGCCGGGCCTTCCGCCGCAGCTTCGGGGTCCCGCCCTATCAGTATGTGCTCGCCCAGCGGCTGGCGCGGGCCCAGGAGATGCTGGTGTCCTCCGAACGCCCCATCGCCGAGATCGCCGCTGCCTGCGGCTTCGGCGGCCCGAGCCAGTTCGGCGTCCAGTTCCAGCGCGCCGTCGGCTGCTCGCCCCGGGCCTATCGTCTGGCCGGCTGACCCCCCGCGGGGCGGCCCCGGAGGCTGCCGGCCGGGGCCCTGCCGGCCGGCAGTCCAGCAATCCGGCGCCCGAGTATCGCAATTCCGCTCTTTCCCTCCGGCGCCCCGGATTCAACGCTTCTCACGCTCCCCGAAGTCGCTCTATCCTGCCTTCACAAGAAATGAGCACGGACGCTCCCGGTATCCGGGAGCGGAACCCGTGTATAAAGAGGGGAGGGTGACGTGATCTGCGTGACCATGCGGCGGACAGGGTGCGTCTTCTGTCAGGAAACTGCCGGTTTCGGGGGGCGCAAATGAGCGTCTACGAGACGAAGCCGTGGCTGGCTGCCTATGCCGAAGGGCATCCGGCCGAGATCGTGCCCGAATATGGCGATCTTCTGTCGATGGTGCGGGCCACGGTGGCGCGCAATCCCGACGGTGACGCGATCCGCTATTTTGGCGGCCGCATTTCCTGGCGCGAGCTGGATGCGCTGAGCGATGGCTTCGCGGCCGGCCTTCTGGCGCGCGGTTTTGTCCGCGGCGACCGGGTGGCGCTCTATCTCCAGAATGTGCCGCAGTTCGTGCTCGCCCTGGTCGGCACCTGGAAGGCCGGCGGCATCGCGGTCTCCATCAATCCCATGAACCGCGAGCGCGAGCTTCATCTGCTCCTGAACGATTCCGGGGCGAAGGTGCTCGTCTGCCTGGAAGGGCTCTACCGCGACGTGGCGGCGGGCGTGGTGCCGGATACCGGCGTCGCGCTGGTGCTGACCACCTCCGAACTCGATTATTGCGGCTCCGAGCCGGTGCCGCTGCTGGCGGGCGTCCGGCGCCTGCCGACCCCCGGCGCCGTGCCGCTGGCCGAGCTTCTGGCCGAGGGCCGCGGACAGGTGCCGCCGCCGGTCGCCTACGGGCCCGGCGACATCGCCTTCCTGACCTACACGTCCGGCACCACCGGCGCCCCCAAGGGCGCGATGAACACCCATGCCAACGTCGTCTTCAACGCCCAGACCTATCGCGACTGGTGCGGCCTGACCTCCGGTGACGTGATCCTCGGCATCGCGCCGCTGTTCCACATCACCGGCCTCATCGGCCATGTGGCGCTGAGCCTGCTCCTCGGCGCGCCGCTGGTGCTGATGTACCGGTTCGACACCCCCACGGTGTTCGACACCATCGCCGCCGAGCGGCCGACCTATACTGTCGGCGCCATCACCGCCTTCATCGCCCTGATGAGCCATCCGCGCGCCGAGACGGCGGATTTCTCCTCCCTGCGCAAGATCAATTCCGGCGGCGCGCCCATTCCGCCGGCGATCACCCGCGCCTTCCAGGAGAAGTTCGGCTCCTACATCCACAACATCTACGGCCTGACCGAGACCACCTCGCCCTCCCATTGCGTGCCGACCGGCGTTTCCGCCCCGGTCGATCCGCTGTCGGGCGCGCTCTCCGTCGGCCTGCCGGTCTACAACACCATCGTCCGCATCGTCGGCGAGGACGGCCGGGAGCTGCCCCCCGGCGAGATCGGCGAGATCGTGACCGAGGGTCCCCAGGTGGTCGCCGGTTACTGGAACAAGCCCGACGAGACCGCCCATGCGCTGCCCGGCCGCCGGCTCTTCACCGGCGATGTCGGCTACATGGACGCGGACGGCTGGTTCTATCTGGTCGATCGCAAGAAGGACCAGATCAACGCCTCCGGCTACAAGGTCTGGCCGCGCGAGGTCGAGGATGTGCTCTACGAGCACGCCGCCGTGCGCGAGGCGGCGGTGGTCGGTGTCTCCGATCCCTATCGCGGCGAGACGGTGAAGGCCTTCGTCAGCGTGCGGCCGGGGGCGACGGTGTCGCCGGACGAGCTGATCGTCTTCTGCAAGGACCGGCTGGCCGCGTACAAATATCCCCGCATCGTCGAGATCCTCGACGATCTGCCCAAGACAGCCACCGGCAAGATCCTGCGGCGCGAGTTGCGCGGCTGACCGGTCGGCACCAGCGGGAGGAGGGGAGACAGCACATGGTGGACTTCACGCAGGCCGGCGTCGTGGTGACCGGCGGCGGCAACGGCATCGGGCGGGCGATCGCGCTGCGCTTCGCCCGGGCCGGTGCCCGGGTGGTGGTCAACGATCTGGATGCGGACGCCGCCCAGGCGGTGGCGGCGGAAGCCGGCGGCCTCGCGGTGGCAGGCGATGCGGCCAGCGAGGCGGGCGTCGCCCGTCTCGTCGCCGAGGCCCGGGCCCATCTCGGCGCTATCGACGTCTTCTGTGCCAATGCCGGCGTCGTCAGCTCGGGCGCGGGGACGGAGGCCGACTGGCACCGGTCCTTCGAGGTCAACGTGATGGCCCATGTGCGGGCGGCGCGGGAGCTGCTGCCCGGCTGGCTGGCGCGGGGCGAGGGCCGCTTCATCGTGACCGCATCGGCGGCCGGTCTCCTCGCCATGCTGACCGATGCGCCCTATTCGGTCTCCAAGCATGCGGCGGTGGCCCATGCCGAATGGCTGGCGGCCAGCTACGCCCATCGCGGCCTGAAGGTGCACTGCCTCTGTCCGCAGGGGGTGCGCACCCGGCTTCTGGAAAATACCGGGCCGGCCGGCGACTTCCTGCTCGGGGCCGAGGCCATCGGGCCGGACGAGGTGGCGGAGGCGCTGTGGGTGGCCATGGCGGCGGGGCACTTTCTCGCCCTGCCGCATCCGAAGGTGCAGGCCTATTTCGCCGCCCGCGCCACGGATCCGGACCGCTGGCTGGCCGGCATGAACCGGATCCAGCAGCGCCTGGACGGGGCGCTGGCGCAGGAAAAGGCGTGATCCCCGACCAGCCACGCAAGTGCTGACCGCACGGCGCGCCTGACGGGCAGCGGATTTCTCATATGCCCCAAGGACATGAGAAATCTGCATCGGAATACCAAAGAGTCCTCTTCGAGGATCTTTGGTATCAGGCCCGCATCCACCGGCAGGACCGCAGACGGACGCCGGGGGCATTTGCCCCCGACGGCTCCGTGCGCCCTGTAGCGCTTTCCGTTCACTCAGGTTCACAGAAAGCGCTCCGGGATTTTGAGTTTGCACATTTTCTTCACGCGAACCGGCATCCACTTCTCTTGAAAATTCTCTAAAGACAGATCAAAGACGGACAATAAAAAGAATCTGTGGGAGAGGAAACATGACGGAACACATGACGGTCGAGCCGCCCTACATGGGCGACCTGCTGCGCGATGCGCCGAAGAACTGGGGCAAGTGGGGTGCCGATGATGAAGTCGGCGCGCTCAATTATCTGGGGCCGACGGAAGTGCTGGCCGGTGCCGGTCTCATCCGCTCCGGCAAGGTGTTCACCCTTCAGGTGCCCATGGGCAATCCGGTGGGCGATCCGGTGTGGCCGGGCCGGCGCGGCGCCGAGCGCTACCAGATCCTCGACGAGGGCCACTGGATGGCCGGCAAGGGCCCGGGCTTTCCCGGCGGCCTGCACTATGCCGACGATGCCATGTCGGCCTTCCTCCAGGGCTCGACCCAGTACGACGCCCTCGGCCATGTCTGGTATGACGGCCAGCTGTGGAATGGCTACGACGCCCGGAGCACCATCGGCGGCATGCAGCGCGCCAGCGTGCTGCCGATCGCCGAGCGCGGCATCGTCGGCCGCGGCGTGCTGATCGACATGGCCAAGCATCGCGGCAAGGAAAATCTGGAGAAGGGCGAGACCTTCAACCATGAGGACCTGCTGGCCGCGGCGAAGAGCCAGGGCGTCGAGATCACCCGGCGGACGATCCTCGTCATCCGCACCGGCTGGATCGAGACCTATTTCCGCGACGGCAAGGAAGAGTTCTATGACGGCTTCGTCGAGCCGGGCCTGACCTATTCGCCCGCCCTCGTCGACTGGTTCCGGGACATGGAAATCCCGAACCTCGTCACCGATACCATCGCCAACGAGGTGACGGTGGATCCGGTGAGCGGCGTCGCCCTGCCGCTGCACTGCGCGCTGATGCGCAATCTCGGCGTGACCTTCACCGAGAGCTGCGACCTGCACCGGCTCTCCGACGACTGCTCGGCCGATGGCCGCTGGGAGTTCCTCTATGCCGCGGCGCCGCTGAAGGTGGTCAACGGCACCGGGTCGCCGGTCAATCCGATCGTCATCAAGTGAGACCAGGCGCACGAAGTGCTGACCGCACCGTGCGCCTGAAGGATATCGGATTTCTCATATGCACCAATGGCATGAGAAATCCGCATCGGGATACCAAAGGATCCTTTTCAAGGACCTTTGGTATGAGACCAGGCGCAGGGTGCGATCAGCACTTCGTGCGCTTGCCATGAGCTGGGCCGCCGCCCGAAGGTCGTGCCGGTCTTCCCCCGGCAGGGTATTCGGGCGGCGGAACAGGATTTCCGCTCCGGGACAAGTCCGCTCCGCTGATTCCGAGGGAGGCAACATGTGTGCGTTTCATAGCCGGGCCTTCCTCGTTGCCCGGTCGATCTATGCCGCCCGCGCCGCTATGGCTGGAAGGCCGATGCCGCCGATGCCCCTGCCGCCGGGGCCGATCTGCGAAGATCTGCAACGCCTTCTTGGTGACGGGCCGGCACCTCCCGCAGGCGCTGTGACGCCCGCGCCCCCGGCCGGGGGCGGCCGGCTGGCGGGGCTCTTCGCCGCCGCGACCGCAGCCCCGGCGTCCGGGCGGACCGATCCCCCGGCGCGGCCCGAACCCGGGGCTCCCGCCCCGACGCCCCCCGCCTGAGGCCGGCCTCCGGCGCCGGCCGCGTCTCCCGCCTTCCCCGGCTGGTCCCGGGGGCCTCTTTCCTCTCTCCCCCCGCACGGGTGGCGCCGGCCGGCGCCCCGGCGGTCCCCAGGAGCCGAAGATGGATTTCTCGCTTTCTCCCGAGCTGATCGAGCTGCGCGAGCGGACGCGGCGTTTCATCGCCGAAAAGGTCATTCCCTACGAGAAGGACCCGCGCCTGACGCCCCATGGCCCCTCGGAGGAGCTGCGCGACGAGCTGGTGGCGCTGGCCCGGGCTGCCGGGCTGCTGACGCCCCATGCGTCGAAGCATTATGGCGGCCTCGGCCTCTCCCATGTGGAGAAGGCGGTGGTGTTCGAGGAAGCGGGCTATTCCTCCCTCGGGCCGACGGCGCTCAACATCCATGCCCCCGACGAGGGCAACATCCACCTTCTGGAAGCGGTGGCGAGCGAGGTCCACAAGGAGCGCTGGCTGCGGCCGATGGTGGAGGGGCGGCTGCGCTCCTGCTTCTGCATGACCGAACCGCCTCCCGGGGCGGGCGCCGATCCGGGCCTTCTGACCACCCATGCGGTGCGCGACGGCGACCACTATGTCATCACCGGCACCAAGTGGCTCATCACCGGCGCGGAACGGGCGGGCTTCGGCATCGTCATGGCGCGCATGGACGATGGCTCGGCCACCATGTTCCTGACCGACATGAACCGGCCCGGCATCGAGGTGGTGCGCACCATGGATGCGCTGGACACCTGCTTCACCGGCGGCCATGGCGTGGTCGAGTTCCGCAATGTGCGCATCCCGGCCGAGGACGTGCTGGGCGAGGTCGGCCGCGGCTTCCGCTATGCCCAGGTGCGGCTGGCGCCGGCGCGCCTCACCCACTGCATGCGCTGGCTGGGCCAGGCGCGGCGCGCCCATGAGGTCGCCCTCGATTATGCCCGCACCCGGCAGGCCTTCGGCCATGCCCTCGGCGATCATCAGGGCGTGAGCTTCATGCTCGCCGACAACGAGATGGACCTGATGACCGCCCGCCTGCACATCTGGCACACGGCGTGGCTGCTGGATCAGGGCGAGCGCTGCAACTTCGAATCCAGCCGCTCCAAGGTGGCCTGCTCCGAGGCCGAGTGGCGGGTGGTGGACCGCTCGGTGCAGATCCTCGGCGGCCAGGGCGTCACCCATGAGAGCCCGGTCGCCCGCATCTTCGCCGACATGCGCGCCTTCCGCATCTATGACGGCCCGAGCGAGGTGCATCGCTATTCCATGGGCCGCAAGCTCGTCAGCGGGCGCGCCGACGCCTCCGCCCAGAAAGTCCGGGAGACGGCCTGATCCATGACCGACCTGTTCTCGCTTGCCGGCCAGGTGGCCTTCGTCACCGGCGCCTCCTCGGGTCTCGGGCGGCATTTCGCCCGCACCCTCGCCCGCGCCGGGGCCACCGTGGTGGTGGCCGCCCGCCGGCTCGACCGTCTGTCGGCGCTCGTCGACGAGATCGCGGCGGCCGGCGGCAGCGCCCATGCCGTCATCCTCGACGTGACCGATCCGGTGAGCGTCGCCGCGGCCTTCGAGGCGGCGACGGCGCTGGCCGGCGTGCCGGATGTCATCGTCAACAATGCCGGCCTCGCCGTCTCCAAGCCCCTGCTGTCCCAGACCGAAGAGGACTGGGACACGGTGATCGACACCAATCTCAAGGGCTGCTGGCTGGTGGCGACCGAGGCCGCGCGGCGGCTGGTGGCGGCCGGCCGGCCGGGCTCGATCGTCAACATCGCCTCCATCCTCGGCATCCGGGTGGCCGGCGGGGTCGCGCCCTATGCGATCTCCAAGGCCGGGCTGGTGCAGGGCACCCGGGCGATGGCCCTGGAGCTTGCCCGCCACGACATCCGCGTCAACGCCATCCTGCCGGGCTATGTCATCACGGACCTCAACGAGGACTTCCTGACCGGCCCGGCCGGCGAGAAGCTGCGCGCCCGCATTCCGACCCGCACCTTCTGCCGGCCGGAGGATCTGGACGGGGCCTTGCTGCTTCTGGCCTCCGCCGCCGGCCGGGCAATGACCGGATCCGAGATCGTCGTGGACCGCGGCCACGCCATTTCCGGCCTGTGAGGGAGACTGCATGAACGAGACCGAACGGACGGCGCTTTCCGCCTTTCTCGCTTCTGCTGCCGGGGCCAGCCGGGCGACCATTCTCGACCTGAAACTGCTGTCGGGCGGGGCGGTGCAGGAGAACTGGCGCCTCGACATCGACTTCGCCGATGGTCCCTTCGCCGGGGCCCATGCCCTGGTGCTGCGCTGCGATTCCCCGACGGCGGGGGTGGCCATCAGCCATGGCCGGGCCGAGGAGTTCGTGCTCCTGAAGGCGGTATTTGCCGTCGGCGTCACGGTGCCGGAGCCCCTGTGGCTGTGCACGGACCGGTCGGTGATCGGCCGGCCCTTCTTCGCCATGCGCCGCATCTCCGGCACCGCGGCCGGCCATGTCCTGGTGAAGGATGACGGCTTCCGCGGCGACCGGGTGGCGCTGGCCGAGCGGCTGGGGGCGGAGCTTGCCCGCATCCATTCCATCCGCCCGCCGCGGGCCGATCTGCCCTTCCTGCCCGAGCCCGAAGGGGTGCCGGCGCAGGTGACGATTGCCGCCCACCGGGCCTTTCTCGACCGTCACCATACCCCCTATCCGGCGCTGGAATGGGGCCTGCGCTGGCTGGAGCGTCACGCCCCGCCGCGCGGTGAGGTCACGCTCTGCCATCGCGATTTCCGCACCGGCAACTACATGGCCGACGCGGCCGGGCTCACCGGCATCCTCGACTGGGAGTTCGCCGGCTGGAGCGATCCGATGGAGGACATCGGCTGGTTCTGCGCCCGCTGCTGGCGCTTCGGCCGCAATGACCGGGAAGCCGGCGGCATCGGCGCGCGGTCGGACTTCTATCGCGGCTATGAGGAAGTCTCCGGCCGGCCGATCGACACCGGCATCATCCGCTACTGGGAGGTGATGGCCCATGTCACCTGGGCGATCGTCGCCATCCAGCAGGCGGAACGGCACCTGTCGGGGGCCGAGGAGTCGCTGCTTCTGGCGCTGACCGGCCATATCGTGCCGGAACTGGAATGGGAAATCCTCAGGATGACGGAGACCGACTGATGCGCGAGCGTCCCGATCCTCTCGATCTCGTCGTCGCCGTCCGCAATGTGCTGAAGGCGAAGATCCTGCCGGCCGTGGATCCGTCCCTCAAGATGGACGTGCTGATGGCGATGAACGCCCTTGCCATCGCCGAACGGCAGATTTCCGCCGGTGCCGCCCCGCTGGAGGCCGAGCGCGCATCGCTCGAAGCCCTTCTGGGGGCGCCCGCCGATGATCCGGTCGCGGCCAACCGGGCGCTGTCCGCCCGGCTGCGGCAGGGGGATGGCGATCCGGGCAAGCCGGACCGGGCAGCCCTTCGTGCCCATCTGGAGGCCGTCGCCCGGGCGCGGCTGGCGGAGAGCAATCCGCGCGCGCTCGGAAAGGCTGCGGGATGAGCGTCCTCATCCTCATGCGCCATGGCCGGGCGGCCTTCGGGGCGGACACCTATGACACCCTGTCGGCCACCGGCCGGGCCCAGGCCCAGGCCACCGGGCGCTGGTTCGCCGGGCAGGGGCTGCCGGTCACCCTGGTCTGGCACGGGCCGCGCCG
>JBBSSF010000080.1:0-10271 GCA_038242345.1 Hyphomicrobiales bacterium | reverse complement strand
TGATGCTCTCGCGCACCCAGCCGCGGCCGAGGACCGGGCCGTGGATCCCGCTGTCCGAGATCCAGCTGCCGATCATCGACGCCTATGAAGCGGCGCTGCCTGCGGGCCGGCCGTCGCGCATCATGGCCTCGCGCTCGCTGTTCGTGGCCGACAGCCATGACGAGGCGATGGCGCTGGCCGAAATCGGCCTGACCAACATTGCCGGCTGGTTCGAGCGCACGGGATACCGGCTGCTGGGCCGCTCGGTGGCGGAGCTGATCGAGACGCTGGACGTCCACATCGGCACGCCGGAGGAGGTGATCGGGAGCCTTGCCGCCGATCCGGTGCTGGCGCGGGCGAGCGATGTGGTGTTTCAGGTGCATAATGTCGATCCGCCGCCGGACCGGGTGCTGCGCTCCATCGAGCTGATCGCCACCGAGGTCGCGCCGGCCCTTGGCTGGGGCCAGCGCCGCGCCGCGGCCTGATGCCGGAGATCCCTGAAAAGGGCTCTCTGCTATTCCGGTGCGGATTTCCCATGCCCCTGGGGCAGATGAGAAATCCGCTGTTCTTCAGGCGCCCGGGTGCGGTCGGCACTTGCGCGCCTGGCATGACGCGGCCGGCTTTCTCCGTCCCGGGAGGAGGGGCTTCCGGGGCGGGCCGCTGTCCTGCCGAACTGTCGCCCAATCAACCCGGGTCCGATGATGTCCGTTTCCCTCCATTCTCTCGCGGCCCTGGTCGGGGTCGATCATGCCGTGCTGCGGGTGACCGATCTCGATGCGGCCGAAGCGCTCTGGCGCCGGCTGGGCTTCACGCTGACGCCGCGCGGCTTCCACACCGGCCGCGGCAGTGCCAACCACACCACGCCCTTCGCAGCCGGCGATTATCTGGAGCTGCTGCACATTCCGGACGGCGCCGACACCACCCCCTATGGCGAGAAGCCCGTGGGGCCGCTCGCCGTCGCGCTCCGGGCCTCCGACGGGCAGGCGCTGCATGACGAGATCGTGGACCGCGGCTTCACTTTCCCCCCGCCGCGCCCGCTCGCCCGGCCGGTGACAATCGACGGAACCGAGCACGAGGCCCGCTTCCTCACCGTGCCCATGCCGCAGGTGGGGATCGGCGAACTCAGCATCTTCGCCTGTCAGCATTTCACGCCGGAGCTGGTCTGGCGGCCGGACTGGCAGGTCCACGCCAATGGCGTGACCGGGCTCGCCGGTCTCCTTGCCGTCGCCGAAGATCCGGCGGGCCATTCGGCCGCCTATGCGTCGCTGTTCGGCGACGCGGCGGTGACGGAAACGGATGACGGCCTCGACGTGAGCCTCGGCCGGGGCCGGCTTTCCATCCTGACGCCGGCGGCCTTTGCGGCGCGCTTTCCCGGTCTCGACATCCCGGGAGATGCCGGGGCGGGCGTGTTTGCCGGGGTGACGCTGACGGCCGATCTCGCCCGGGCGGAGGCCGCCCTTGCGGCGGCCGGCGCACGGGTGCGGAAGCCCGCGCCGGGCCGGCTGGTGCTCGCGCCGGAGGAGACCGCCGGCACGCTTCTGGAGATTGTGGCGGGCTGACATCGGGGCGCGCGGCGCAACGGGCCGCATTGCCCGCGAGAGGCTGTGTTTCCATGCCCTTGAGGGGAAGGGCGCGGGCCGCGCCGGCACACCTCGGCGGCACCTGCCGTCCCGCAGAAGCCGGGCGGCGGCGGCGGGAGCGGCCCACTGTCGCCCTTTTGTCCTGGCAGGTCCGCTTTGCCGGACGGAAGCCGGCCCTCCCCCTTCGGGCCGCTTGTCCGCGCCCGGCGGGCTCCCCATAATGTCGCCGCGATGAAACCTGACTCGAAATTCTTCGACCGCATCCGGGTGAAGCCTGACCCCGCCGCCGCCGCGCGCACCAACGCGCCGCGCTGCGAATGGGAAGGCTGTGCCGATGCCGGAACGCACCGCGCGCCCAAGGGGCGCCAGCGGGAAGGGCAGTATTTCCATTTCTGCCTGAATCACGTCAAGCAGTACAACCAGTCCTACAATTATTTCGCCGGCATGACCGATGCGGCGGTGGCCGCCTTCCAGAAGGATTCCATCACCGGCCACCGGCCGACCTGGTCGACCGGGGTCAATGCGGCTTCCGAGACCGGCCGGGAGCGGGCGGGCAAGTCGAACGTTCATCCGGGGCTGTTCGGCCTGGGGGCGGATCCGTTCGGCTTCATCCACGAGGTCGGGGCCAGTGGCAAGGCGCGGCCGCCCGAGCCGGCGCGCCGGCCGCTGACCGGGCCGGAACGGCGGGCCTTCGAGACCTTCGACCTGGCCGAGACGGCGACGAAGGACGAGATCCGCGCCCGCTACAAGCTGCTGGTGAAGCGTCACCATCCGGATGCCCATGGTGGCGACCGGACGATGGAAGAGCGGTTGCGGCACATCATTCAGGCGCATGATGTGCTCAAGCGATCGGGATTCTGCTAAGGACTAGACGAGCAGGCGGCGGACCGCTCCCCTGGAGCCCGCCGCGCCCGGCATCGGCAGGCCCCCGGGGGACCTGAAGGCTCCGGATGGACGACCCAGAATGAGGCTTCGCCCCTGTCGGACGCGGGTCCGGCCGGGACGGGGCGAAGGCCCGGGCGGGCCCCAAGGCCGGCTGCCGGCCGGCGGACCGCCAACGGAGCGGAGCGGCGAGCCGTTCTGTCCGGCCGGGTCAGAACACGGAAAGAAAGAACACCGATGACCGAAACGCCCTCCGATCTGACCTCCCTGCCGGACATCAAGATTTCCATCCGGCAGGTGTTCGGCATCGACTCCGACCTGATGGTCCCCGCCTTTTCCGAGCCCAACGAGCATGTGCCCGATCTCGATCCGGACTATCTGTTCGATCGCGACACCACGCTCGCCATCCTCGCCGGCTTCGCCTACAACCGCCGCGTGATGGTGACCGGCTATCACGGCACCGGCAAGTCGACCCATATCGAGCAGGTCGCCGCCCGCCTCAACTGGCCGCTGATCCGCGTCAACCTCGACAGCCACGTCAGCCGCATCGATCTCGTCGGCAAGGACGCGATCGTGCTGAAGGATGGCAAGCAGATCACCGAGTTCCGCGACGGCATCCTGCCGTGGGCGCTGCAGACCAACACCGCCCTGGTGTTCGACGAATATGATGCCGGCCGTCCGGACGTGATGTTCGTCATCCAGCGCGTGCTGGAGGTCGCCGGCCGGCTGACGCTCCTCGACCAGAACCGGGTCATCCGCCCGCATCCGGCCTTCCGCCTGTTTGCGACCGCCAACACGGTCGGCCTCGGCGACACCTCGGGCCTCTATCACGGCACCCAGCAGATCAATCAGGGCCAGATGGACCGCTGGTCGATCGTGGTGACGCTGAACTATCTGCCCCACGACAAGGAAGTCGACATCATCCTGGCGAAGTCGGCCTCCTATCGCACGCCTCAGGGCAAGGAGAACGTGTCGCGCATGGTGCGGCTCGCCGACATGACCCGCAACGCCTTCATGAACGGCGATCTCTCCACCGTCATGAGCCCGCGTACCGTCATCACCTGGGCGGAGAATGCGGAGATCTTCGGCGGCGACATCGGCTTCGCCTTCCGCCTCACCTTCCTAAACAAGTGCGACGAGCTGGAGCGCCCGCTGGTGGCGGAGTTCTATCAGCGCTGCTTCGGCAAGGAGCTGCCGGAAAGCGCCGTCAACGTCGTGATGAGCTGATCGACGGGCCCGCCGCGCGGGCCTGCCGGAGAACAGGGAGGCCGACCGGGTGGCCGGTCTCCCGTCGGAACACGGATGAACCGGCGCCCGGGAGCGCCGGCGGGGTCGGGAGCGTCGGGCGATGGCAGCGGGATCGAATGCGGGCAAGGGCGGTCCGGCCCCGTCGCCGACGGAGCCGCTGAAGCGCGCCGTCAGCGTCACCATGCGGGCGATCGCCCGCAATCCGGAACTGGAAGTCTCGTTCGCCACCGACCGGCCGAGCGTCTCGGGCAACCGGGTGCGCCTGCCGGAGCCGCCGCGGCGCATGAGCCTGAAGGATGCCGCCGTGCTGCGCGGGTTGGGCGATGCCGCCTCCCTGCGCATGGCCTGCCACGACCCGAAGGTGCACAAGGCGCTGGTGCCGGAAGGCAAGGTGGCGCGCGCCGTGTTCGAGGCCGTCGAGCAGGCGCGCTGCGAGGCGATCGGTGCCCGCCGCCTCACCGGCGTGGCCGACAATCTCTCGGCCATGATCGACGAGCGCTATCACCGCATGGACCTCACCGAGGTGCGCGACCGGGCCGATGCGCCGATCGAGGATGCGGTGTCGCTGCTGGTGCGCGAGCGCCTCACCGGCGCGACGGTGCCCGAAAGCGCCCGGCCGCTGGTGGATGTCTGGCGGTCGTGGATCGAGGAGAAGGCGGGCGGCGATCTCGACCGGCTGCTCTCGGATCTCGACAACCAGCGCCGCTTCGGCCGCCATGTCCGCAGCCTGCTCGCCAATCTCGACATGGGCGACGAGTTCGCCAAGGACTCCGAGTCGGCCGAGAATGACGAGGAGTCCAAGGATGGCGGTCAGGAGGAGGCCCAGGAGGGCGACACCGACGACCAGGCCGAGCAGAACCCGGAAGACGCCAAGGCCGAGGAGACCGAGGCCAAGGGCGAGGACGACGAGACCACCGAGAGCGAGGCGGCCGACGCCGTCGCCCGGGATTTCCGCGAGATGGACGACGCCTCGGCGGAAGAGCCCGGCGAGGTGATGCGGCCTGAGCAGATGCCCTCCAACCGCCGTCCGGAGAGCGACTACAAGGTCTTCACCACCAAGTTCGACGAGATCATCCACGCCGAGGACCTGTGCGAGCCGGCCGAGCTGGAGCGTCTGCGCGGCTTCCTCGACAAGCAGCTGGCCAATCTCCAGGGCGTGGTGGCGCGGCTGGCCAACCGGCTGCAGCGCCGGCTGATGGCCCAGCAGAACCGGTCCTGGGAGTTCGACCAGGAAGAGGGCTGGCTGGATAGCGCCCGGCTCACCCGGGTGGTCATCGACCCGATGCAGCCGCTCGCCTACCGGCACGAGCGCGACGCCGACTTCCGCGATACCTGCGTGACGCTGCTGCTCGACAATTCCGGCTCCATGCGCGGCCGGCCGATCACCGTCACCGCCATCTGCGCCGACATCCTCGCCCGCACCCTGGAGCGCTGCGGCGTGAAGGTGGAGATCCTCGGCTTCACCACCCGGGCGTGGAAGGGCGGCCAGTCGCGGGAGGCGTGGATCCAGGCCGGCAAGCCGCCGGCGCCTGGCCGGCTCAACGACCTGCGCCACATCATCTACAAGTCCATGGACGCGCCCTGGCGCCGTGCCCGGCGCAATCTTGGCCTGATGATGCGGGAAGGGCTGCTCAAGGAGAATATCGACGGCGAGGCGCTGGCCTGGGCCCACGGCCGGCTCGCCGGCCGGCCCGAGTCGCGCAAGATCCTGATGATGATCTCCGACGGCGCGCCGGTGGATGATTCCACCCTGTCGGTGAATGCCGGCAACTATCTGGAGCGCCATCTGCGCGAGGTCATCGAGGACATCGAGACCCGCTCGCCGGTGGAACTGATCGCCATCGGCATCGGCCATGACGTGACGCGCTACTATCGCCGCGCCGTCACCATCGTGGACGCCGACGAGCTGGCCGGCGCCATCGTCGACCAGCTGGCCGGGCTGTTCGACGAGAAGGGGACGGAGCGCCGGTCGCGCCGCCGGGCCGCGCGCTGAGCGCCGCCCCCCGGCGCGGAAATCGCATACGCGCGGATGGGGGGCGGAGGGGCCGAATCCGGTAGGACGGGATCGCGTCGCCCCCTTACAGTCCGGATCCGGATGGCAGTGATCAGGATCCCGGTGTGGCCGGGGTCCGTTCGTGAACGAGGGGCGGACGGACATGAGGCGCGAGGCGGTGGCATTTCTCGACGAGGACCGGCCGGCGGCCGATCGCGCGGGCGATGCCGGCCAGCAGCACCGGCCGGTGCCGGCGGTGGTGCACGCGGTGCGGGTCCTGCGCTGCCTGTCGCGCATGGACACGCCGGCTGGCGTCACGGCCATCGCGCGCGGCGCCGGCATCAGTCCGTCCACCTGCTTCAACATCCTGCGCACCCTGGTGGGGGAGGGGCTGGTCTCCTTCAACGCCTTCACCAAGAGCTATGATCTCGGCCCCGGTCTGGTGGAGCTCGGGGCAAAGCTCCTCGGTCTCCGGCACATGGACGTGGTGCGCGCCGAGATGGCACCGGTCGCCATCGACCATGGCGTGCTCATCGCCGTGTGGCAGGTGACGACGGAAGAGCGCATCGTGCTCATCGACCGGGTGTTCCCGGCCTCCCAGATGCATGTGGAAATGCGCATCGGCCAGCGCCGGCCGGCCTTTTCCGGTGCCGTCGGCCGCTGCGTCGCCGCCACCCTCAACATGCCGGTGGAAGACCTCAGGCGCCGCTATGACGAGGTGCGCTGGCAGAGCGCGCCGGGCTTCGACGAATTTCTGGCCGACACCGCCCGCGCCGGGCGCGACGGCTACGCCACCGACAATGGCAACCTGTTCCGCGGCATCCACAATGTGGGCGCCGTCGTTGCCGACGAGACCGGCCAGCCGCGCCTCGCCTTCACCGGCGTGTCGATCGCCGGCACCCTGTCGGATGACGAGATCCACCAGCTTGGCCGCGACATGGCCGCCGCCGGCCGCCGCATCCGCCGCATTCTCTACGGCGTGGACTGACGCCCCCCGGGTGGCTGTCCTGACGGCGGGGCCTTGCGGGGAGCGCCCGCGCTGTCTGTCGCGCGCCCTCAGGCGGGATGTCATGGACCCGTCATCATGCCCGTGCTCTGGTTCGCGGCATCCGCGACGGACCTGGGGGCACGGTCGCCCATGCGCTTCATCGACACCTTCATCGCCACCGATTTTCTCGACACCATCGTCAGCCTGCTGGCGGCGCTGATCTTCGGCACGATCATTGGCGCCGAGCGGCAATATCGCCAGCGCAATGCGGGGCTCCGCACCAACGTTCTGGTGGCGCTGGCGGCGGCAGGCTTCGTCGATCTCGGCGGGCAGGTGGGAGAGGCCGAGGGCATCATCCGCATCGCCGCCTATGTGGTCTCCGGCATCGGCTTTCTGGGCGCCGGCGTCATCATGAAGGAGGGGATGAATGTCCGCGGCCTCAACACCGCGGCCACCCTGTGGTGCTCGGCGGCGGTGGGGGCGTGCGCGGGAGCGGACCTGATCGCCCAGGCGGCGCTCCTCACCCTGTTCACGATTGCCGGCAACACCCTGCTGCGGCCGCTGGTGACGGCCATCGAGCGCATCCCGTTCAACGAACTCGCCTCGGAAGCCACCTATGAAGTCAAGCTGGTGGTGGAGCCCGGGGCGGCCGCCGACATCCGCGCAGCTGCGGAAGAGGTGCTGGAAGCCGCCCATTATCCCTTGAGCGACATCGACGAGACCGAACGGGTCGATGGCCGCCTGACGCTGCTCGTCACCCTCGTCTCGACGTCGGCCGACCCGAAGGAGCTGGACGCCGTCGTCGCCCGGCTGGAGCGCCTCCCCGGCGTCGTGCGGGCCAGCTGGATCGCCAGCACGAAGGATTGAGGCGCGGTATCTTGACCGCTGGCGGGGGCTGTGAATTGCTAGTCTGCAATTGGTCTGGGCGTGTTCGGAAGGGAGACATCATGCAGGATGCACTGCGCCTCCGCTGTTATGTCTTTGGGCACGACACCGAATGGGAGGCCATCTGCTTCGATCTCGACATTGCCGTTGCCGCCGCCAGCCGGCAGGAGGCCCGGGCCATGCTCGAAAAGGCCGTGCGGATGCATGTGGAGGCGGCCCACGCGGAGCCGCCGGAGATCCGCCGCCGTCTCCTCAATCGCAAGGCGCCCTTTGTCACGCGGATGCGGCTGTTTCTGGCGCTTCTGTGGAGCCTGCGCGCGGAGCGGCGGGCCCGGGATGATCGCCAGGGCTATACCCTCCCGTGCCCAGTCTGAAATGCACCTATCGCGCGTTCATTGCGGCCCTGCTGGCGGCGGGCTTTGTCTTGGTGCGTCAGGAGGGAAGCCATCGCCAGTATTGGCGCGCCGAGGGCGGCGGCGTCTGGCTGGCGTCCGTCGCCGCTCATACCAAAGATCCTCGAAAAGGATCCTTTGGTATTCAAATGCGGATTTCTCATGTCATTGGAGAAAATGAGAAATCTGCTGTTCTTCAGGCGCACGGTGCGGTCAGTACTTCGTGCGCCCGGTATGACGTGTTTCCATCTGCGCTTTCCTACTGCCCCACCGTGCCTTCGGCCGCGGTTTCCAGCGCGAAGGCGGCGGCCATGAGGGCGCGGGTGTAGTCGGTCTCCGGGCGCGCGAAGATCTGCGCGGCCGGGCCCTGTTCCACGACCTTGCCCATGCGCATCACGATGACATCGTTGGCCAGCGCCCGGACCACCCGCAGGTCATGGGAGATGAACAGGTAGCCGATGCCGCGGCGGGCCTGGATGTCGCGCAGGAGGTCCACCACATCGGCCTGCACGCTCATGTCGAGGGCAGAGGTCGGCTCGTCCAGCATGATGAACTGCGGCTCCAGCACCAGCGCCCGGGCGATGGCGATGCGCTGGCGCTGGCCGCCGGAGAATTCGTGCGGGTAGCGGTCGCGGGACTCCGGGTCGAGCTTCACCTCGGTCAGCGCCTTGATGACCCGGGCCTCGCGCTCGGCATGGGAGAGCCGGGGCTCGTGCACCGCCAGCCCCTCGCCGACGATCTCGCTGACCGACATGCGCGGCGAGAGCGAGCCGAACGGATCCTGAAACACGATCTGCATGTGCCGGCGCAGCGGCCGCATGGCCGACCAGGAACGGCCGGAAATGTCGGCGCCCTGGAAGACGATGCGGCCCGTGGCGTGGATCAGGCGCAGGAGCGCGAAGCCGAGCGTCGTCTTGCCCGAGCCGGATTCGCCGACGATGCCCAGGGTCTGGCCGGCCCGGAGCGTCACGTTCACCCCGTCGACGGCCTTGACATGGCCGACCACCTTGCGGAAGAAGCCGCGCCGGATCGGGAACCACACTTTCACGTCCTCGGCCTCGATGAGGATCGGCCGGGACGGATCGGCGACCGGCGGCAGGCCGCGCGGTTCGGCCGAGAGCAGCTTCTTCGTGTAAGGGTGCTGCGGTGCCTCGAAGATCTCCTTCACCGGCCCGCTCTCGACGATCCGGCCGCCGGTCATCACGCACACCCGGTCGGCGATGCGGCGGACGATGTTGAGGTCATGGGTGATGAAGAGAAGCGCCATCCCGAGGCGCTGCTGGAGATCCTTCAGCAGCGCCAGGATCTGCGCCTGCACGGTGACGTCGAGGGCCGTGGTCGGCTCGTCGGCAATCAGCAGGTCCGGCTCGTTGGCGAGCGCCATGGCGATCATCACGCGCTGGCGCTGGCCTCCGGAGAGCTGATGCGGATAGGCGTCCACCTTCTGCTCGGGATCGCGGATGCCGACCGCGGTCAAAAGCTCCACCACCCGGGCGCGCGCCTTCTCGCCGCGCCAGCCCCGGTGCAGCTCGACGATCTCCGCCACCTGCTGGCCGACGGTGTGCACCGGGTTGAGCGACGTCATCGGCTCCTGGAACACCATGGTGATGTCGGCGCCGCGCACGGCGGTCATCCTGCGTTCCGACAGCGCCAGCAGGTCCTGCCCCTTGAACAGGATGCGGCCGCTCGGGTGATGGGCCGGCGGGCTCTGGAGCAGGCGGATGATGGAGAGCGCCGTCACCGACTTGCCCGAGCCGGACTCGCCGACGAGCGCCAGGGTCTCGCCCCGGTCGAGGGTGAAGGACACGCCGTCCACCACCCGGCGCGCCTCCGCCCCGGGGGCGAAGGCGACCGAGAGATCTTCGACGGCAAGCAGAGGAGCGGGATCGGTCATCAGCGGCGTCTCCTCAGGCGAAGGTCTTGCGCGGATCGAAGGCGTCGCGCACCGCCTCGCCCACGAACACGAGCAGGGTCAGCATGATGGAGATCACCAGAAAGCCGGAAATGCCGAGCCAGGGCGCCTGCAGATTGTCCTTGCCCTGGGCCAGCAGCTCGCCCAGCGACGGCGAGCCCGGCGGCAGGCCGAAGCCGAGAAAGTCCAGCGAGGTCAGGGTGGTGATCGAGCCGTTGAGCAGGAAGGGCATGAAGGTGAGCGTCGCCACCATGGCGTTGGGCAGCAGGTGGCGCAGGATGATGGTGCGGTTGCCGACGCCGAGCGCCCGGGCCGCCGTCACATATTCGAAATTGCGCGCCCGCAGGAACTCCGCCCGGACGACACCGACCAGCGCCACCCACGAAAACAGCAGCAGGATGCCAAGCAGGAC
>JBBSSF010000079.1:0-10297 GCA_038242345.1 Hyphomicrobiales bacterium | reverse complement strand
GGCGATGGTCCAGACCAGCCGGATCAGGCCGCCGATCGCATGCCAGACACCCCGGGCAAGGCCCTCGACGAACAGGAGGACCAGGAGGGCGAACAACCCGGCACCGAGAATATACCATCCCCGGTGGGAGTTCGGCGGCGGGGAGGCGGCGGGTTCAGACACGAGGCGGCTCACGGATTTCCTGTTTTCCTTCTGAACGCCGCCGGCTTGCGGTTCCGACGCGCGGAATTCACTCTCCCAGGGCCGCCGCGGCGTCGCGCTGGATGCGCGCCACCATGGACTTCAGCCCGTTGGAGCGCTGGGGGGTCAGATGTTCGGCCAGACCCAGGGTGCGGAACACCGCATCGGCGTCGGTGTCGACGATGGTGCGGGCCGGCTTGCCGGAAAACAGCGCCAGCACGATGGCGACGAGCCCCTTCACGATCAGCGCATCGCTGTCGCCGATGAAGTGCAGCACCGGACCGTCGGGGCCGGGCTCGACCCGGGTCACCAGCCAGACCTGGGAGACGCAGCCGCGCACCTTGTGGGCATCGGTGTGCAGCTCGGCGGGGAAGGGCGGCAGCGCGCGGCCGAGCTCGATGACATAGCGATAGCGCTCTTCCCAGTCGTCGAGGAAGGAGAAGGCGTCGATGATCTCGTCGATGTCCATGCCGCGATCCGGAGGCTGTCGGGGGCCCGCGGCGGCCGGGCGCCGGCAACGGGGAGGGAATGAGCCGCGGTATAGGCCCTTCGGGCGCCGCGCGGAACCCCGGCCGGTCGGGAAGGGTCGCAAAAGGGCCGGCCGGGGCTCCGCGGCGCGGGGCGCGCCAGACCGGGGATCCCGCGAGGGGAGTCCCGGCCGCGGCCTGTCATGCCAGAAGATCCTTGAAAAGGACTCTCTGGCATTCCGGTGCAGATTTTCCATATCCTTGGGAGATATGGGAAATCTGCTGATCTTCAGGCGCATGGTGCGGTCGGCCCGTCGTGCGCCTGGTCTCCGGGGACAGGACTGGCGCCCCGCAGGCTCACGGGGTGGCGCGGACGCCCGGAGCGATCAGCCGGTCGCCATCGGTCAGGGTGTCGGTCGGGGTGGTGGCGGCGGTGTGGCGGCGCGGCTGGGTGTCGGGCTTCACCAGATCGCCGAGAAAGGCGAGGACGTCGCCGGCCTTGTTGGCCGCACCATAGACCACGTCAACGCCGAGATCGCAGACCCGGGGATTGCGGTCGCAGAAGCCCATCACATCCGCCACGCCGGGCCGGCCGGCGGCAGGGGCTGCGGCCTCCTCTGCGGGGCGGGGGGCTGCGGGCTCGCTGGCGGCGCGCACGATGCGGCCGTCAGGGCGCACATAGATGGTGCTCGTGGTCACGGCCCGGGTGTCGGCCGCGGACGGGGCCGAAAGGCCCGAAAGCCCCGATCCCATCGTGCCCGGGCCGAAGATGGCGTCGAAGGGCACGAGGAAATAGACAAGCGCGAGCCAGAATGCGGCGCGGAACAGGAACGAGAACATGTTGCCGCCTCCCCGGTTGGGCCGAACGCACGGACGTCGCGGCCCGTCAGGACCATCTCCGCCGGCCCCTGCCGGCGGAACTCCGGGATCACCGGCGCCTGGTGCGCGGTTCTTCCCGATATGGCAGGCACACTAGCCGCAGGTGTTTGAACGTCAGGTTCAACCAATCGGGACAATTCTAACGGTCTTGCGGCTTTTCGCCGGTCCGGCGGCGTTTTTTTTGTGTGTCGCAAGGCCGGCCGGCAAAGACAACGGGGCCCCGCCCATCGGCGGAGCCCCGCAGGAGAAAATCCCCTTCCGGGGGCGGATCGCGGGATCCGTCCCCGGGGGAGAGGCCGCCGTCCTGATCCCGGATCCCCGTGTGGTCGGGGTCCCCGCACCCGGAAGGGCCGGGACCCCCGTCCGCGACGCGGCGCGTCAGCGAGCCGAGGGGCCGGGATCAGAGAATCAATTCTCCAGCTCGGTGTACTTGCCGTCCTTCCAGACATAGACGACATAGTCCGGACGGGTCACGTCGCCCTTTTCGTCGAACTTCAGCGTACCGATCACGGTTTCGAAGGGCTGGCCGGTGCGGATGGTCTTGGCGATCACTTCCGAATCGGTGGTGCCGGCGACGCGGGCGGCCTCGGCGATCACCTGAACGGCGGCGTAGGAATAGAGGGTGTAGGCTTCCGGATCGAAGCCGCTCTTGATGAACTCTTCCACCACCTGCTTGGCGGCCGGGTTCTTGCGCGGATCCGGCGAGAAGGTCATCAGGGTGCCCTCGGCGCCCGGCCCGGCGATGGACCAGAACTCGGACGACACGATGCCGTCACCCGAGAACAGCGGCGCCTTCACGCCCTGGTCGCGCATCTGGCGGATGATCAGGCCGGCTTCCGTGTGCAGGCCGCCGAAATAGACGATGTCGACATTCTCGCTCTTCAGCTTGGAGACGAGGGCCGAGAAGTCCTTCTCGCCGGCGTTCACGCCGTCATAGATGACTTCCGTCATGCCGCCGGCATTGATGGTCTTCTTGGTCTCGTCGGCGAGACCCTTGCCATAAGGCGTCTTGTCGTGGAGGACGGCGACCTTCTTGCCGGCAAAGTGCTTCAGGATGAAGGCACCGGCAACGGCACCCTGCTGGTCGTCACGGCCGCAGGTCCGGAAGGTGTTCCACAGGCCACGGTCGGTATAGACCGGGTTGGTGGAGGCCGGCGAGATCTCCAGGATGCCGTTCTCGGCATAGATCTCGGAGGCCGGGATCGACACGCCCGAGTTGAAGTGGCCGACCACATACTTCACGCCGTCGGACACGAACTTGTTGGCGACCGACACACCCTGCTTCGGGTCGGAGACGTCGTCGCCCGGGATCAGGATGATCTTCTCGCCGTTGATGCCGCCCTTCTTGTTGATGTCTTCCACGGCCTTGGTCACGCCGTTCTTCAGCTGCGCGCCAAAGGCCGCGTTCGCGCCGGTCAGCGGACCGGCGACGCCCATGGTCACATCGGCCTGCGCCATGCCGCCGAAGGCGAACAGAGCGGCGGCGGCGATGCCGCCGAGCAAGGTCTTCTTCATCACATCAATCCCGTTCGAATGACTGGGGCGAATTGATCGGTGCGGAAAGGCGGCAGAGCCGCCCGCCGGTCGATATTCCGGGCCGTAATCTGCTCCCGTCCGGGCCGATGAAGGCCGACCGGACTGGATACAGGTCCGACTCCCGGGCTTCGGTGCACCGGCGGTCATGATGAAGTCTTGCCCATCCAGCCGCCGCTGTCACCTGAACTCTTCCGGTCTGCGCGCGCAAAACCGTCACAGGGGCGCGCGCAGCAGGATCGTTCGCATGTCAGGGGGCCCTGAAACGGATCCCCTGGCAGGCCGGTGCGGATGTCTCGTGGGCTGTGGCACCCGGGAGAAAGCCGCAGTTTTCAGGCGCACGGGGCGGTCAGCACATCGTGCGCCCGGTCTCATACCAAAGATCCTCGAAGAGGACTCTTTGGTATTCCGATGCGGATTTCTCATGTCCTTGGGGCATCTGGGAAATCTGCTGATCTTCAGGCGCACGGTGCGGTCAGCACTTCGTGCGGCTGGTATCATGCCGTCGCGGCATCCGGCCGGCGCTGCCAGCCGAAGGGACCCGCCGCCCGGAAGAGGAAGGCATACTGGCCCGTCATCTGGATCGCCCGGCCGCGCTGGTAGCCCAGAAGGGCGAGGGCGAGGACCACGAGGGCATCGACGGCGAGATATTGCAGGGCGGTGAGGGTGCCACCGAAGAGGGCAAAGTGCATGAAGCGCGCGGCCGCCCCCAGCACCACCGCCACCGGCAGGACCTGCCAGGGCGTGCGCCAGGTGGCGGCGATCGCCTTGCCCGACAGATAGCCGCCGCCGCCCGCCAGCACGACGGTGAGAAACAGGAACACCCACAGCGAGGTATCGTAGAACAGACCCAAGGTCGCATCTCCCGGAGACGCCCGGCCCGGAGCCCGGCGGGCGTGTCGATGAGGAGCGCTCCGGACGGGCGCCCGGAGCAGGCGGTCATGCCGGAGATCCCTGCAGCCAGGGGCTCTCCGGCAGTCCGGGGCGGAGTTTCCCTGCCCTCGGGGCAGGATGGAAACTCCGCCGTCGGTCGTGGGGCGCCGATGCGCGGCATCGGGTGCCCCCGGTCAATGGTGGCCGCCGCCTTCCAGATAGGCGGCGCGCACGTCCTCGCGGGCGAGCAGCTCCGCGCCGGTGCCCGACAGCGTGATGTTGCCATTGGTCATGACATAGCCGCGGTGGGCGAGCTTCAGCGCGTGGAAGGCGTTCTGTTCGACGAGAAACACCGACAGCCCCTCGGTATGGTTGAGGTGGCGGATGGCGTCGAAGATCTGGCGCACGATCAGCGGCGCCAGCCCCAGGGACGGCTCGTCGAGGAGAAGGAGACGCGGCCGGGCCATGAGCGCCCGGGCGATCGCCACCATCTGCTGCTCGCCGCCCGAGAGCGTGCCGCCGCGCTGGTTCAGGCGTTCCTTCACCCGCGGAAACAGGGTGCAGACCCGGTCCAGATCCTCCTCGAAACGGGTGCCATCGGTGATGGTGGCCCCCATCTGGAGATTTTCCAGCACGGTCATGCGCGGGAAGATGCGCCGGCCCTCGGGCGACTGGGCGATGCGCAGCCGCACGATCTCGTGGGTGGGCATCTGGGTGATGTCCTGGCCCTCGAACAGGATGCGGCCGGTGCGTGCCCGGGGCGAGCCGAAGATCGTCATCATCAGCGTCGACTTGCCGGCGCCATTGGCGCCGATCAGCGTGACGATCTCGCCCGAATGCACGTCGAGGTCGATGCCCTTCAGCGCCTGGATCTTGCCATAGAAGGTTTCGACCCCGCGCACCGAGAGCAGGGGCGTCGACCGGGCCGCGGCGTCGTCGGGCATGGTCGGAGTGGTCAACGGTCCGCTCATCCCACGCCTCCGGCAGCCGCCATCTCTTCGTCGTCGACACCGAGATAGGCGGCGATCACCTTCGGATCGGCCCGCACTTCGGCCGGCGTGCCGTCCGAGATCTTCGTGCCATAGTCGAGCACGACGATATGGTCGGAAATCTCCATCACCACGCTCATGTCATGTTCGATGAGCAGCACCGATGTGCCGTCGATGTCGCGGATGGAGCGCAGGAGCGCGTTCAGCTCCAGGCTTTCGCGCGGATTGAGGCCCGCCGCCGGCTCGTCGAGGCAGAGGAGAACCGGGTCCGTGCACATGGCGCGGGCGATCTCCAGCCGGCGCTGGGCGCCATAGGGCAGATCGGCGGCCGGATCGTCGGCCCGGTCCATGAGGCCGGTGCGCTCCAGCCAGTGCTCGGCGCGCTTGATCGCCTTGCGCTCCGCCCGGGCAAAGCCCGGCAGGCCGAGAAGGCCCGAGATCGTCCAGCCCGAGGCCGCCATCAGCGGCCGGTGCTGGGCGACCAGCAGATTTTCCAGCACCGTCATGCCGCCGAACAGGCGGATGTTCTGGAAGGTGCGGGCGACCTTGGCGCGGGCGCTGACATCATGGTTCGGCAGGCGCTCCAGCAGATAGAGCCGGCCGTCATCGGTGTCGGTGGCGCGCTTGGTCGAGGCCGTCAGCCGGTCCAGGGCGGCAAAGGCGCCGCTGGTGCCATGGGTGAGGGCGATCCGCCCGACGGTCGGCTTGTAGAAGCCCGTCAGGCAGTTGAACACCGTCGTCTTGCCGGCGCCGTTCGGGCCGATGAGGGCGGTGATGTCGCCGCGCCGGATCTCGAAGGAGAGATCGTTGATCGCCACCAGGCCGCCGAAGCGCATGGTGAGATGATCGACGCGAAGCAGCGTGTCGCGGGTGGTCATCAGCCGTGTCCCTCGCCAACCAGCGCGCCGGAGACGGCCTTGCGCTGCCTGAGGAAGACGGTCGGCTGGCGGGAGCCCACGAAGCCGCGCGGCCGCCAGATCATGATGAGCACCATGGCGAGGCCGACGAGGAACATGCGGAACTGGGTCGGCTCGAAATCCTCGCCGAAGATGTGGCGCAGGAAGCCGAGATTGCGCAGCAGCTCCGGCACCGCGGTCAGCGCGATGGCAGCCGTCGCCACGCCGAGCTGGGAGCCCATGCCGCCGAGCACCACGATGGCGAGGATGATCGCGGATTCCATGAAGTTGAAGGATTCCGGCGAGATGAAGCCCTGCCGCGTGGCAAAGAAGGCGCCGGCGAAGCCGCCAAAGGCCGCCCCCGTGGCAAAGGCCGTGAGCTTCGTCAGCGTGGTGTTGATGCCCAGCGACCGGCAGGCGATCTCGTCCTCGCGCAGCGCTTCCCACGCCCGGCCGATGGGCAGGCGCCGCAGCCGCACGGTGACGAAGTTGGTGATGAGCGCCAGCACCAGGATCAGATAATAGAGGAAAATCACCCGCTGCATCGGATCGAACGGCAGCCCGAACAGTGCCGCGAAGCCATGATCGCCGCGGGCGAAGGGCACACCGAAGAAGGTCTCGCGCGGGATCGAGTAGATGCCTGCCGTGCCGCCGGTGAAGTCCTGCCAGTTTATCAGCACGAGGCGGATGATCTCGCCGAAGGCGAGCGTCACGATGGCGAGATAGTCGCCCCTGAGGCGCAGCACCGGGAAGCCGAGAATGATGCCCCAGAAGGCGGCGAGGATGCCGGCCAGCGGCAGGCAGAGCCAGAAGGAGAAACCGAAATTCTTGGCCAGCAGCGCATAGGAATAGGCGCCGACGGCATAGAAGGCGACATAGCCGAGATCGAGCAGGCCGGCGAGGCCGACCACGATGTTGAGGCCCCAGCCGAGCATCACATAGGTGAGGATCAGGGTGCCGAGGTCGACCCAGTAGCGCGCGCCGGTGAGGCCGGCCATGCCGATGGCCAGGACCGGCAGGCCGAGGGCGACGACGAGGAGCGCCGGACCATAGACCCGGCCGGCGATTTCCGTCGCGCGGCCTTCATCGGCCGGGCGCGCCGGCGCCTTGTGGCTGTTGGCATCGCGCCAGGCGACGAACAGGCGGATCAGCACCCGGCCGATGACGGTGGCGGCGACCAGGGAGGCGAGCAGTTCCCAGCGGGTGGCCAGGACCAGCTCGTTGTTGAGGTTCTGCTCCGTCCTGAGGCCGACGAGGGGCCCGAGCAGGACGAGGGCCAGGAGCCCGCTGAACACCGCGTCGCGGATCAGCGAGGCGGGGGTCAGCGTGCCGGCGGCGTTGGAGGCTGCCATCAGACCTTCTCCACTTCCGGCTTGCCGAGCAGGCCCTGGGGCAGGAAGACCAGCGTGATCGCCAGGATCGAGAAGGCGGCGACGTCCTTGTAGTCGGTGGAGAAGTAGCCGGACCACAGCGCCTCGATGAGGCCGATGAGCAGCCCGCCGACGACCGCGCCCGGAAGCGAGCCGATGCCGCCCAGAACCGCCGCCGTGAACGCCTTCACCCCCGGCACGAAGCCGTCGGAGAAGGAAACCACGCCATACTGCATGAGGAACATGGTGCCGGCGACGGCGGCGAGCGCGGCGCCCATCAGGAAGGTGAGCGAGATGGTGCGGTCGACATCGACGCCGACCAGGGCCGCCATCTTGCGGTCCTGCTCCACGGCGCGCTGGGCGCGGCCGAGGGCGGTGCGGGAGACCAGATACCAGAATCCGCCCAGGAGGAGCGCCGTCGTGACCACGATCACGATCTGCTTGTAGGAGAGGGTGACCGCATAGCCATCCACGCCGCTGGTCAGCGTGATGACCTCGCGGAACATCGGCGGCACCGGCTTGTTGCGGGCGCCCTGGGCGACCTGGACATAGTTGGCAAGGAAGATCGAGACGCCGATGGCCGAGATCAGGGGCGCGAGGCGGAAGGATCCGCGCAGCGGCCGGTAGGCGATCCGCTCGATCGTCCAGCCATAAAGCGCCGTCACGAACATCGCGATGATCAGGATGATGACAAGCGCGAGCGGTACGGCAGTAATGCCGATGGCCGTCAGCGCAAGCAGCGCGATCAGGGCGACGAAGGAACCGATCATCACGACATCGCCATGGGCGAAGTTAATCATGCCGATGATGCCATACACCATGGTATAGCCGATGGCGATGATGCCGTAGATCGATCCGAGCGTCACACCGTTGATGAGCTGCTGGAGGAAATACTCCATGAAGGCTCCGGTCTTTTTGCAATGATCCGCCCGCTCCCGCGAGCGCCCGAAGGCGGGCGGCTGGGGGATCGGGCAACAGATCAGGGCCCCGGCAAGCTGGCCAGCGCGGATGCCCGGAGGTTCATGCGGGCAGGGCGGAGCCAGGCGGCCGGGTGGCCAGGTGAACAGATCCGACCGGGCGCGACCGCAGGCGGCGCTGTCCCGGATTGCGTAGTTTTGACGTGGGTTGAAGCTAGCAATCTCGCCGGCGCGGCACAATTCACCCCCGTGCCGATTTTTCGCCTCATTCGCTGCGGGCGGTTGCCTTATTTGTAGTCACGAACCCGGCGGCCTTGTCGACATCGCCGGCGGAGGGGGCGTGAGTTTGCCGGATCTTGCGGCAAAAGCCGGGATTCCGGGAGGATCATGCGCGCCCGGCGCGCGCATCGGCGCCGTCTTCCCGGGCACCGGCGTCGGGCGGGGCGTCGGGATGCCGCATCCCGTGCGGCCGGGATCAGGCCTTGCCGATCCAGTCTTCCAGCAGGGACAGGGCGTCGCCGACGGTGAGATGGCGCACCATGGCGCGGCCGACGTCGCCATAAAGGCGTTTTTCGACCCGGACCGGTGCGCCGCGCCAGCCGATGGCCAGATAGACGAGGCCGACGGGCTTTTCCGCCGATCCGCCGCCGGGGCCGGCAATGCCGGTGACGGCGACCGCGATGTCGGCCGGGCTGGCGCGCAGCGCCCCGCGCACCATCTGCTCGGCGACGGCGGCGCTGACGGCGCCATCCCGGGCAATCAGCATGTCCGGAACGCCGAGGAGATCGCACTTGGCGGCGTTGGAATAGGTGACGAAGCCGCGCTCGAACACGGCGGACGAGCCGGGGATTTCCGTGAGCAGGCCGGCGATCAGGCCGCCGGTGCAGGATTCCGCCGTCGCGATCTGGAGGTCCCGCCGGGCCGCGGTGGCGATGAGGGCGGCGGCCCGGGTCTCGAACTGGGCAATGTCGGTCATGGGCGGACGTTCCCTTCGCACACGGGCGCGGCGCCGGCCGTCACCCGTCGATGGGCAAGCGTAGGGTGGCGGAGGCCTGGGCGGCAATGCCTTCCCGGCGTCCCGTGAATCCCAGCTTCTCCGTGGTGGTCGCCTTCACCGACACGCGGTCTTCGGCGAGGCCGCAGATCCCGGCGATCCGCGCCCGCATCGCCGCGGCATGGGGGCCGATCTTCGGCGCCTCGCAGATCAGGGTCACGTCCAGATGGCCGATCCGGCCCCCCCGGGCGTGGACCAGATCGACGGCATGGGCGAGGAAACGGGCCGAATCGGCCCCCTTCCAGCGCATGTCCGAGGGCGGGAAATGACGGCCGATGTCGCCATCGGCGAGTCCTCCGAGGATGGCGTCGGTGAGGGCGTGCAGGCCGACATCGGCATCGGAATGGCCGGCGAGACCCGCGCTGTGGGGGATGCGCACCCCGCACAGCACCACATGATCGCCCGGCGCGAAGGCGTGGACGTCGAAGCCGGTGCCGACGCGGATGTCGGCCAGCGCAAGGAAATGGTCCATCCGGAGCCTCCGGTCGGCCGCATCGAGATCGTCGGCGGTGGTGAGCTTGATGTTGGCGGCGCTGCCGGCGACCAGCGCCACGCCCATGCCGGCCGCCTCGGCAACGGCGGCATCATCGGTGAATTCCGGCAGGCCGGCGGCCCGGTCATGGGCGTCGCGCAGGGCCTCGAAGCGGAAGCCCTGGGGGGTCTGGGCGGCATACATGCCCGCCCGCGGCACCGTGTCGGCAATGGTGCCGTCGGTGCCGGCGCGCTTCAGGGTGTCGGTCAGGGCGAGGGCGGCGATGGCGCCGTCATGGCTGTCGAGCGCCGCGATCACCCGGTCGATGGTGGCGGCATCGACGAAGGGACGCACGCCATCATGGACGAGCACCAGGTCCGGCTCCTCGGCCGCGAGGGCGGCAAGGCCCCGCCGCACCGAGTCCTGCCGGGTGGCGCCGCCGGTCACCGGCGGGGCGAGGCGGGGGTGCGGCGCCACCGATTCGCGATAGAGCCCGGCATCATCGGCATGGATGACCACCCGGACGCTGGCGATTCGCGGATGCGAGAGGAAGGCGTCGAGGGTGCGCGCCAGCACCGGCCGGCCATCCACAGGACAATATTGCTTGGGGGCGGTGTCGCCGGGCCGGGCTGCCCGGGTGCCGCGGCCGGCCGCCACCACCAGCACG
>JBBSSF010000078.1:0-10335 GCA_038242345.1 Hyphomicrobiales bacterium | reverse complement strand
GGAGGCTGTGTCACGGGGGGAGGGCCCCGGAGGACATTGCCGGTGATCGAAGCGTCCGACTGGCGTTCGGGTCGATCGACAATGACGATCCGGCGGCGACTCATGCCCTCAGGACGATCCCGTCCGCTCGGGCGGATCGGGAAAGCGTTGCGCTGCGGTCCCGGCCCTGGAGGGCCGGCAGATGAAATCGCGGATCAGGTCGGAGCGGCGCCCGTCGTCGATGAACTGGGGACGGGGACCTCTCTCGCGCGGAGCGGCTCCCCAGCCCTCCGCGTCGACCGGGAGACCCTATCGGGTTCCCGCGCGCTTTCCAAGATCAAAAGTGGCCCCTGTATTCTGTACCCGCCGGCATTCGAGCACCCGGATATGGCCTGCAAGGTCGCGGTGATGGCCGGCAACCGGCAGTCCCGCACCCTCGGCAAGGGCCCCGACATCGGCCTCCTGACCGGCGCCGATTTCCAGAAGCAGGATGCCGTCCGGCGCCAGAATCGCGGCGGCGGCGGCCAGAATCGCCCGGTAGGCGGCAAGCCCGTCCGCCCCGCCATCAAGCGCCCGGCGCGGGTCATGGTCGCGCACCTCGGGCGCAAGCGTCTCGATCTCGGCGCTCGGAATATAGGGCGGGTTGGAGAGGAGGAGGTCGACCCCCGGCGCGAGGGCGTCGAGATAATTGCCGACGGCAAACAGGGCGCGGCCGCCAACACCCGCGGCAATCGCATTTTGGCGTGCAGTTTCAGCTGCTTGTGGGGAAATGTCGATGCCGGTTCCGATCGCCTGGGGCAGTTCGTGCAGCAGCGCCACCAGGAGGGCGCCGGATCCCGTGCCGATATCGGCCAGCCGCAGCGGGCGGTCTGCCGGCCGGCCGGTGACGAGGGCGAGGGCGGTCGCGACCAGGGTTTCCGTGTCGGCGCGCGGCTCCAGCGTCGCCGGCGACAGCCGGAAGGGCAGACCCCAGAACTCCCGCTCGCCGCGGATGCGGCCGACCGGCTCGCCGGAGAGTCGCCGCCGGGCAAGGGCTTCGGCAGCCGCGCGCACGGTGGCCGTCACCGGCTCCTGTCCCAGAAAGGGCAGGCGGTCCGGCGGGATGCCGAGGGCCAGCGCGACCAGAAGCCGCGCGTCCAGCTCCGGCGTGTCGAGGCCGGCGGCCCGGAAACGGTCGCGCAGGATGCGCACCAGGGCGGCGGCTGATTCGGAACCCGCGGCGGTCATCGCGCCTCCTCGCCGGCCAGAAGCTCGGCCTGATGGGCGGTGATGAGAGCCTCGATCACCTGGTCGAGGGCGTCGCCGGCGAGAATCTCCGGCAGCTTGTGCAGGGTCAGGCCGATGCGGTGATCGGTGACGCGGCCTTGCGGGAAATTGTAGGTGCGGATGCGCTCCGAGCGGTCGCCGGAGCCGACCTGTCCGCGGCGGTTGGCGGCGCGTTCCGAGGCGAGGCGCTCGCGCTCGGCATCATAGAGCCGGGCGCGCAGCAGCTTCATGGCCTTGGCCTTGTTCTTGTGCTGGGAGCGCTCGTCCTGCACGGCGACCACGATCCCCGACGGCAGATGGGTGATGCGCACGGCGGAATCGGTGGTGTTGACGTGCTGGCCGCCGGCGCCGGACGAGCGGTAGACGTCGATGCGCAGGTCGGCGTCGTCGAGGGCGATATCGACATCCTCGGCCTCGGGCAGCACGGCGACGGTGGCGGCGGAGGTATGGATGCGGCCACCGGATTCCGTCACCGGCACGCGCTGCACCCGGTGCACGCCGGATTCGAACTTCAGCCGCGCGAACACGCCGGGGCCATCCACGGCCGCGATGATTTCCCGGAAGCCGCCGACCTCGCCCTCGTGCAGCGAGAGCACTTCCACCGTCCAGCCATGCAGGGCCGCATAGCGCTCGTACATGCGGAAGAGATCGCCGGCGAACAGGGCCGCCTCGTCGCCGCCGGTGCCGGCGCGCACTTCGAGGATGGCGCCGTGGCTGTCGGCGACATCGCGCGGCAGCAGGGCCAGGGTGACGGCGCGGGACTGCTCGGCGACGGCGGCCGCCGCCTCCGGCCGTTCCAGCCGGGCAAGCTCGGCCACATCCCGGTCTGTCGCCGGATCGGCGAGGAGGGCGTCGAGATCGGCAAGCTCGCGCTCGGCGGCCTGAAGGGCGCGGATGGTCGCCACCACCGGCGCGAGTTCGGCATGTTCGCGCGACAGCCGGACGATGGCGGCCGGCGCCGGGCCGGCGGCAAGCTCCGCCTCGAGGGTGGCAAAGCGGGCAAGCACGTCGTCGAGCCGGGGAAGAGCCATGGGGAATTCGCGGACGGACCAGGAGAGAAGGACGGGGCGGGTGGGGCAGCGAGGGCGGCCTGCCAGCGCGCTTTCCGTTCACTCAGGTTCACGGAAAACGCTCTGGGAGTTTGAGTTTACGCATTTTCTTCACGCGACCCGGTGTCCACGTCGCTTGAAAATGCTCTAGCCATTTGAGTTTACGCATTTTCTTCACGCGAACCGGTAGCCACTTCGCTTGAAAATGCTCTAGACCGGCACTTCCTGCTCCGCCGCATAGGCCTTGAGGAAGGCGCGCACGTCCAGCGACGGCCGGCCGGGCTCCAGCCGGGTGATGAGGCGGGCGCGCAGCCGCCCGACATCGAGGGCGCGGATCATCGCCTTCACCGGACCGATGGACGAGGGCGACATGGACAGGTTGCGATAGCCGAGCGCGATGAGCGCCATGGCCTCCAGCGGCCGCCCCGCCATCTCGCCGCACACCGACACCGGCACATGGGCTTCGCCGGCATCCTCGATGATCTTCTTCATCACCCGAAGGAAGGCGAGGCTCAGGGTATCGAAGCGGTGGGACACCCGGGTGTTGCCCCGGTCCACGGCATAGAGGAACTGGAACAGGTCGTTGGAGCCGACCGAGATGAAGTCCACCCGGGGCAGCAGCTCGTCCAGCTCCATCAGCAGGGACGGCACCTCCAGCATCACGCCGATGCGGATGGTCTCCGGCAGTGGATGCTCGTGGCGCCGCATGTGCTTCACCTCCTTGTCGAGGAGGGCGCGGGCGGCATCGAATTCCGAGACTGCCGAGACCATGGGGAACATGATCCGGAGATCCTTGCCGGCGGCGGCCTGGAGCAGGGCCCGCAGCTGCACCCGCATGAGGGCCGGCCGGTCGAGGCCGATGCGGATCGCCCGCCAGCCCATGGCCGGGTTCTCCTCCTGCTCGGCATGGAGATAGGGCAGCACCTTGTCGCCGCCGATGTCGAGGGTGCGGAACACCACCGGCCGGTCGCCGGCGGCCGTCAGCACCTGGGTGTAGAGGGCACGCTGGTCCGTCACCTTGGGCAGCGTCGGCGCCACCATGAACAGGATCTCGGTGCGGAACAGGCCGATGCCCGTGGCGCCGGCTTCCTCCAGATGGGGCAGGTCGACCAGCAGGCCGGCATTGAGATTCAGCGTGACCTCGTGGCCGTCGCGGCTGGTGGCCGGCAGCCGCTTCAGGCGGCGATACTGGGCCTGGCGGCGGGCGCGGAAGCGCACCTTTTCGGCATAGGCGGATTCCACGTCTGCCGGCGGGCGCAGGTGGACGAGGCCGCTCTCGCCATCGGCAATCACCGCGTCGCCGGTTTCCGCCAGCGACACCACGCCCGCCACCTGGGTGACGGCGGGAATGCCGAAGGCCCGGGCAATGATCGCCACATGGCTGGTCGGGCCGCCTTCCTCCAGGATCAGGCCGCGCAGATGGTCGCGCTCATAGTCGAGCAGGTCGGCCGCGCCCATGGAGCGGGCGACGATGATGGCATCCTTGGGCAGCCGGTCGGCGACGGGGCCATGGGGCCGGCCCATCAGCTCGCGCAGCAGCCGGTTGGCCAGATCGTCCAGATCGTGCAGGCGCTCGCGCAGATAGGGGTCGGTGGAGCGCAGCATGCGCGCGCGGGTGTCGGACTGCACCTTCTCGACGGCGGCTTCCGCCGTCAGGCCGTTCCGGAGCGCCTCCTGCATCCGCCGCACCCAGCCCCGGTCGTGGGCGAACATGCGGTAGGCTTCCAGCACCTCGCGGTGATCGCCGAGGCCGGCGGCCTCGCCGCGCTCCAGCATGGAATCGAGGGAGAGGCGCAGCTTGACCAGGGCGGCATCGAGACGGGCGAGCTCCTTCTCGGTGTCCTCGGCGAACATCTCGGTGACGACGACGCGCGGCTCGTGCAGCACCACATGGCCGAGGCCGATGCCTTCGGCGATCGCCCGGCCTTCGAGATTCATCGGCCGGCGCAGGTCGAGTTCGGTCTCGGTATGGCCGAGCCGTTCCAGCTCGCCGCCGGCGATCACCTCGGCCAGAATCATCGCCGTGGTCTGGAGCGCCTCGACCTCGTCCTCGTTGTAGGTGCGGTGGGCGCGGTTCTGCACCACCAGCACGCCGAGGGTGCGGCCGGCCCTGAGGATCGGCACGCCGAGGAAGGCCTTGTAGATCTCCTCGCCGGTCTCCGGCAGATAGGCGAAGGCGGGATGGGACTGGGCGTCGGCGAGGTTGAGGGTGCGCGCCTCCTCGGCAATGCGGCCGACGAGGCCGGCCCCGACCCGGAGGCCCGTCTTGTGGACGGCCGAGCGGTTGAGGCCCTCGGTGGCGTAAAGCTCCAGGAAATCGTCGGCCCGCAGCACATAGACCGAGCAGACTTCGGCCACCATGTTGGCGGCGATGAGCGACACGATGCGGTCGAGCTTTTCCTGGGCACCGATGGCGCCCACGGGCTCCGCCATCACCTCGCGGAGGCGTTTCAGAAGCAGCCGGGGTCCGCCGGTCGTACCGCGCATGCTGATCCCTCCGCCGCTGTCCACACCGGTGCTTCATCCGGACGGTTCGTCCGAACATGAGCATAACCGATTCCCGCGCGGGGCCGGAACTTCTTCGTCGGGCGTCCGCGCGGGGAGAGTGGGTGGCCGTTGCCGGCTCTTGATTGCCTCTGCCCGTCAGCGGGCGTCGAGACCGTATAGCGAGTGCAGGGTCCGGACCGCAAGTTCGGTATAGGCTGCATCGATCAGCACCGAGATCTTGATCTCGGAGGTGGTGATGGCGCGGATGTTGATGCCGCGGTCGGCCAGCGCCTTGAAGCAGGAGGCGGCCACGCCCGCATGGCTGCGCATGCCGACGCCGATCACCGACACCTTCACCACATCGAGGGCGCCCTCGACGACGGCATAGCCGATGTCCTCGCGGGCGGCCTCAAGGGCCTTCGGGGCGCGGACATAGTCGGAAGCCGGCACCGTGAAGGTGATGTCCGTGGTCGAGCCGTCGGCCGACACGTTCTGCACGATCATGTCGACATTGATGCCGGCATCGGCCAGCGGCACGAACACGGCCGCGGCCACGCCCGGCTTGTCGGCCACGTCACGGATGGAAATCTGCGCCTCGTCCTTGGAGAAGGCGATGCCGGTGACGACCTGGTGTTCCACGATCTCGTCCTCGTCGCAGATGAGCGTGCCCGGGGGCAGGCCGCCCGGCCCTTCCTGGGGGGCTGCGGGGTCATCGAAACTGGAGCGCACGAAGGTGCGCACCCTGTGGGTCATGGCCAGCTCGACCGAGCGGACCTGAAGCACCTTGGCGCCGAGCGACGCCATTTCCAGCATCTCCTCATAGGAGACGCGGGGCAGGCGGCGGGCCTTCGGCACGATGCGCGGGTCGGTGGTGTAGACGCCGTCGACATCGGTGTAGATGTCGCAGCGCTCCGCCGCGATCGCGGCCGCGATCGCCACCGCCGAGGTGTCGGAGCCACCGCGGCCGAGGGTGGAGATGCGCTCGTCCGGGCCGATGCCCTGGAAGCCGGCGATCACGGCCACCTGACCCTCCGCCAGGGAGGCGATCAGCTTCGTGCCGTCGATCTTCTGGATGCGCGCGGCACCATGGGCGGTGTCCGTCTCGATCGGGATCTGCCAGCCGGCCCAGGAGCGGGCATCAAGGCCCAGCGACTGGAGCACGATCGCCAGCAGCCCGGACGTCACCTGTTCGCCGGAGGCGACCACGGCGTCATATTCGCGGGCATCGTGGAGAGGGGAAGCGTCGCGGCACAGCGCGACGAGCTTGTTGGTCTCGCCCGCCATGGCGGACACGACCACGGCTACCTGATAACCGGCCTCGACCTCGCGCCGGACGTGGGCAGCCACGCGGCGGATACGGTCGAGATCGGCCACCGAGGTGCCGCCGAACTTCATGACGAGGCGGGCCATTGCACCCAGATCGGCTCTTCGGATGGACTGTCGGCAGACGCCATCCGGCCTCTTCTCCTGCGAAGAGGCGCGCCGGCGCCCGGGGGGCGATGTAACAGCCCTGCCGGGGCGCGGCAATAGGCAAGCCCCCGCAGATCGCCGCTCCGGCCGGGAAGAACCGCCGCAGGCTCAGGCCGCGGACGCCACCACCCGGTTGCGGCCCGAGCGCTTGGCTTCGTAGAGGGCCTGGTCGGCCTTCTTCAGCAGGGCCTCGGGCGTCATGTGATCGGGGCCGATGGCGGCGATGCCGACGGAGATGGTGACCGGCACCGCGCCGCGCCCGGGACCCAGCGAGAACGGGCTCTCGGTGACGCGGGCGCGCAGCCGCTCGGCAACGGCCGCCGCCTGCGCGGCATCGGAATCCGGCAGCACCACCACGAATTCCTCGCCGCCATAGCGGCAGCACAGGTCCAGGCCGCGCAGGCTCGCGCGGATGCGGCGCGACATCTCCGTCAGCACCGCGTCACCGCCATCATGGCCGTAGACGTCGTTGACCTGCTTGAAATAGTCGATGTCGATCATCAGCGCCGCCAGTGGCGTGCGGCGGCGCTGGGCATCCGAGATCAGCGCCGGCAGGTGCCGGTCCAGATAGCGCCGGTTGAACAGACCGGTCAGCGGATCGGTCACCGCCAGCTCGATGGTCTTCTGGAGCACGAAGCGCAGCCGGTCGGAATAGCGCTTGCGCCGCACCTGGGTGCGCACGCGCGCCGCCAGCTCGTTGCCGTCGACGGGGCGCACCAGATAGTCGTTGGCGCCGAGATCGAGGGCGCGCAGCAGCCGCGTTTCCTCGTCGGGGCCGATGATGACGAGGATCGGCACTGCCCGGGTGCGCTCCAGGGTGCGCAGCTGGGAGACGAGACGCAGGCCGTCGGCGCTGGTCAGGGCGAGATTGACGATCACCAGATCATAGTCGCCGGTGGCAGCCAGCATCAGCGCATCCCGGGTTTCCGACGACAGCTCGACCCGACCGGGCATCATCGCCTCAATCATCGGTCCGGTCGAGGAATCGTCGTCGATGAGCAGGATGTGCTCGGGATCGTCGTCGGTGCGGGCGCGGGTGTCGGGCAGGGGCATGTTGTCCCGGTCGGTCCGCATGTTGATCTCGCGGACCGTGCCGACGCGCAGTTCCAGCTCGTCGAGGGTATGCTTCAGCCGGACGAGGCTCTTCACCCGGGTGAGCAGGGCGATCGCATTGAAGGGCTTGGTCAGGAAATCGTCGGCGCCGGCTTCCAGCCCGCGCACCCGGTCGGCCGGCTGGTCGAGGGCCGTCACCATGACGACGGGAATGGTCTGGGTGGCCGGATCGGCCTTCAGCCGCCGGCAGACCTCGAACCCGTCCATGCCGGGCATGAGCACGTCCAGCAGCACCACGTCGACGGTGGAATGGGTCAGGAAGTCGATGGCCTCGGCGCCGGTGCGGGCCATCTCGACATCATAATAGTCCTCCTCCAGCCGTGCCGCGAGGAGAGCTGCGGAGAAGTCGTCGTCATCGACGATCAGCACGCGCCCCGTCATCCCCCGGTGCCCCCTTACAGTCCCTCGACGGCACCGCTGCCGTCGCCGATGAAGGTGCGTACGGTTTCGAGGAACTTGGCGAGCGAGATGGGCTTCGACAGATAGGCCTCGCAGCCGCCGGCCCGCATCCGCTCCTCGTCGCCCTTCATCGCGAAGGCGGTGACCGCGACCACGGGAATGGCGGCCAGCGCCGGATCCTTCTTCAGCTCGCGGGTGACATCAAGGCCCGACATGCCGGGCAGCTGGATGTCCATCAGGACGAGATCGGGACGATGCGCGCGGGCGAGCTCCAGGGCCGTCTGTCCGGTGCGCGACTGGAGGGTCGCATAGCCGCTGGCCTCAAGCAGATCGTGGAAGAGCTTCATGTTGAGCTCGTTGTCTTCCACGATCAGCACGGTCTTGGCCATTCGTCTCCTCCTCGCGCCAATCCCGGTCGTGACGCGGCATGTCCAGTCCGGAGGCAACCGGCTGGTCTCTGTCACCGCGTACAGTCGGCCAGGAAGGGCAGCGTTGCAAGCATTTCACGGTGCGATCCGGTGTCTTCCTGAATGGCGCGACGCGATGGCTCAGGGCGAGAGACGGCTCCGCGGGCAGGGCTGCGGCCTGCGAATTGCACTTATTGGATGTAAAAATTATATCACAATCTCATAACGTGTGTAGTTGCGACGCCTCAATCACGAGGTGGAGTGATTCGGATGACCTACCGAAAGAAGAATGGCAAGGATGCCTGGCACTGGTGCAGGAACCGCTCCAACTGGCCGACTTCCGATTATGATGAAAAGCACCAGAAGCCGACAACTGGCGAGCTTTGCAATGAATGCAAGGCCAAGGAGTCTGCTGGAACGTGCAAGAATTAATCGGATTTGTCCGATTGATGTACTTTGCGCGAGCCGACAGTACAAATTGCTCGCCATGTGGTGTGGCTGCTTCCGCAGTGCCGTGATTTTGCCCAGAGCGTGTCATGGTTCTAAGGTGACAACGGGCCCCGGATGGGGCCCGTTGTCATGTCGAGGCGACTGTCACATCAACGGGAGACGCATGATGCTGGGCGACCGACGGCGGAGGATGACACAGGATGCCGCGGAGCGGCTGGCGCTGGCGGCGCTTGGTACATTGGTTGCCGATCCCGAACGGCTCGAGAGTTTTCTCGCGGCCACCGGAATCGGACCGGACACGCTGCGGGCGGCAGCAGGCACGCCGGCCTTTCTGGTCGCCGTGCTCGATCATCTGATGGCGGACGAGCGCGCCCTTCTGGTCTGGTGCGGGGACGCCGAGGTGGCACCCGAGACCATTGCCGCCGCCCGCGAGCTGCTGGCTGCCGCGGCGTGATACCAAAGATCCTCGAAGAGGACTCTTTGGTATTCCGATGCAGATTTTCCATGTCCTTGAGGCATATGGAAAACCTGCTGATCTTCAGGCGCTAGGGTGCGGTCAGCACTTCGTGCGCCTGGTATGACACCGGCGCGGGACGTGCTGACGGCAGCGCACAGCCGAATGGCGGCGGGTGGGGCCCGGCGCCAAGGGCCATCCGCGCCGTCAGGGGCAGGGCGTCCGTTCCAGGAACTCGATCTCGCTCAGGCTGCCGGAGAGGATGAAGGTGCCATAGTCGAGGCGCATCCGCCGGCTCACCCCGTCCGGGTAGGCTAGGAAGGAGAGCTGGTAGTCCGGCGTCTGCTCGCCGCCCTTGTCGGTGGCGTGCTCGAAGAAGGAGAGTGTCACCGGCCAGCGCGGACCCGCGCCGAGCTTCTCCACTGCCTTCGGCTCGTCGCCCTCGGGCTTTTCCGGCCCGGTGATCTTCGGTCCGATCACGGCGGTGGTGGCGATCGGCGTCACGCCGTCGTCGGAGCCGTCGAACAGCGGCACCTGGGCGAAGCGGTCGCCGGCTTCCGCCGCCTCGATCACCTTCACCAGATGGCCGGTCGGGAAGAGGGGCGCGCCGTCGAGGGTGGCGGTCCTGGGCGCCGGCTTGGTCAGGGTGATCGACACCTTGTCGCCGTCCCGGGTGGCCGTGCCCTTGGTCTCGTCCTGGAGGGCCTGGTCCACATAGGTCTGGGACATGAACTGGAAGGTCTTGCCCGCCGCGTCCTCGAAGGTGGTGTTGCGCAGATCCGTCAGCTTGAAGCCGCCATCCGACGAGCCCACCCGGGTGACGAAGCGGAAGGACGAGGCAAAGCCCTCGCAGGTCGAGCCGGTGAACTCGTAGACCATCCGGCCCGAGACCGAATCGATGCCCGAATCGGATCCGGCCTTCTCCAGCGTCAGATCGTAGACCGCACGGTGCGGTCTGAGCCCGTCCACGACGCCGGCGGCGTGGGCCGGCAGGACCAGAAGAGTCAGGGCGCCGGCGAGAAGGGCCGGACGGGCACGCACTGCCATGTGGGTTTCTCCCATGGGAAGACAGAGGTCCCGAGCCTATCCCAATTTGCGGCGGCGTGGAGTCGGCGGCGGGCCGACCTCTAGCCCGTCTGAACCGAACAGCCACGTGACGGCGAAGACCTTTTCTCATGAGCGGTATAAATCGTGGCTAGCCGCACCTCAATACAGCGGGGGGGGGGTCGGGGGGGGCGGGCGGGGGTTGGCGGGGGGTCGG
>JBBSSF010000077.1:0-10430 GCA_038242345.1 Hyphomicrobiales bacterium | reverse complement strand
GCGCGCGAAATCGAAGCCGAAGGCGTGCCGCCGCTCCGGGTCGAGCGTCCGGAGTGCGGCCGCCAGATCGGCCATGAAGGGGGCAACGAGAAGAAGCCGATCGAGCTCCGGCCGGTGCAGGAAATCCGGCGGCAGGTCGAGGGTCAGCACCGGCGCTTCCGCTGTCATGCGCGCCTCGATCAGCGGCGCCGGCAGCCAGGCGCCCGACGACAGCGACGGAACGCAGAACAGCTCTTCCTCGGCGGCGTCGCCATAGTCGGCAATGATGTCGGCCCGCCACTGCGCCTCCGCCTCCGGCGTCCACATGTCGCCTTTCACAAGGCAGATGCGCTTGTAGAGGCCATCCTGCAGCGCCTGGTCGAAGTCGATGCGGCAATGCCGGTATGTGGAGCGCCCCGCCAGGATGTCCTGGATGCGGACGTTGAATTCATTTTCGGCGCCGTCATGGGTGGAGCACACCACCACCTGACCGCCCCACATGAGGAAGGCAAGAGCGGCCTTCAGCAGCTCCTTCAGGCTGTCGACGAAGGCTGCCTCGTCGATGATCACGAGACCCTGCTTGCCGCGCAGCGACCGCGGCGCCGACGACAGGCCGACGATCTCGAAGCCGGAGGCGAAGCGGATCCGGAAGGACTGGATCGACCGGTCTCCTTCCGGATCTTCGTCCACGAACAGGAACTCCTCCATGGCGAGCGCCGCCATGCCGAAAGCCCGCGCCCACATCCCGCAGGCATCAATGAACTCCCGGGTCATCTCGCGCGAGTAGGAGATATAGAGGGCATCCATGCCGCGGGCGTCCCGGGCCCGGCCGGCCCGCAGCACGGCATAGGCCGCCAGCCCCCAGGTGAGGCCGATCCGCCGGCTCTTCTCGATGAAGAGCACCCGGGTTGCCACCTGCTCCAGAAGTCCAACGACACCGGCCTGGTATGGCAGAAGCGCAAACCGGCGCTCGATCCGGTCGATCACAGCCTCTTCGGACAGACGCCGGAGCCGTGCCCAGTCGTCCTGGGAGAGAGGGGCACTCATGACGGCACGCCCAGGATCTGGTCGAGAATCTCCTGCACGCCGGCGTCCGACAGTCCCCGCTTCTTCGCCACCGACTGGACGGCGGCTTTTGCCTTCTCGGCGAATTCGGTCTCGACCTTCTGCCGGCGCGCCGTCGAGACACTCTGCGCCTGCGTGGCCGCCCGCAGCGCATTGGCCAGCGCCATGGCGTCCGTCGGCTTGATGCCGACGTCACCGGCCGCCGTCAGCAGCTCGAAGATCAGGGTCTTGATTGCTTCAGCCGCAATGAGCGTGAGATCATCCGACCCTTCCGCGTCGAACCGCCCCGCGATCGAACCCGCGATCTCCCGCATGTCCGTCATGCGGCGGGAGAGCGCCGCCAGCCGAAGTGAGTAGCGGTTGAACGCCTGAAAACTCGGAATGGTGAGATCGAGTTCGCCCCGAAACTCGCGGTCGATGGCCTCCAGCCGCTCGACGAACTCCTTGTAGATGTCCGTCTGGGTGCGGTCACGCTTTGACAGCTCTTCCGCCGCCCAGGCGACCACCGGCGCACACGGCTCCGGCAACAGCTCGATATTGGACAGGCGACCGCGTCCCATGGGTCACCCTTTCCGTGCCGGCCGCTTCACGCCCTCGATGGCGGCATGCCGGTCCAGATGCCGCCGGCCGAGCTCGGTGAGCCGGCCCGTGACCACGGACCCTCGCGGCGACGTGGTGATGGCGCCCATTTCGGCGAGGTATGCCATCTGCTGATGGATCCAGGCACGGGGCCGGTTCACCCCGTAGAGTGGCAGCACCTCCTCCAGGATCCCCGACGGCAGGCTTTCATCGTCCTGCTCGGCAATCGCCTTCAGGATGATGAGTCGCGCCTCTTCCCGGATCAGGCGCTGATAGTCGGCCCCGAGATCGCTCATTTGCGTGCCTGTTCGACCAGGAGTTCATTCAGGCGCTCGTTCGTGGCCGCGATCGGTCGCAGCCGCTCTTCCAGCACCGACAGCTTGCCGGAGACTTCCGTGAGCGCCATTTCGAGCCGGTGCATGGTGCCCCGGTCCGGCGTGTGCTTGAGCTCGCTTTCGACCGACTGGATGCGCCGGTCGAACTCGACGCCCTTTGCCTCCATCTTGGCGACCCGCTCGTCGAGACGCTTCTCGCCGGCCGTCAGCATGGATTTGAGCTGGGTGAGCAGCGCGATGATGGACAGGGCAGCGCCGATCCAGGGCATCACTTGCGACAGGTCCATCATCATCGCCTCGGGCTCCCGCTCAGGCCGGCTGGCCGGCCATGATGCGGCCTGCAAGCTGATCCAGATCGGGGCGGCCGGCTTCCGTCGCCACATCGAGCCGGGCCCAGATCATTTCGGCGAGACGCGGGGGGCCGCCGACCCATTTCAGGAGCGCCGACGGCATCCGGTCGAGGGCATATTGCAGGGCACTCGCCAGCACCGGCTGGCTGACCGAGACCGACAGCGACCGGCCGGCAGCGGCGCCGACCACGCTGTTGACGCCATAGGTGATCGCCCGCTCGAGGAGCTGCTCCACCCGGGCCGTGCGGATGACCGCCTGGATCTCGCCGGGCAGGCGCCGGATCATCCACAGCACGATGGCGACGAGGCCGGATGCGATCCAGTCGGCATTGCCGGCGATGAGATCGCCCCACGCGAAGGTGACCGTTCCGCCGGGATCGGCGGGCGCCGCCAGGGCAACGGCCACGGCCGCGAAATAGCCGACAAAGAACGCGGCGGCAGGGGAAAGAACGGCGCGCATGGGGTCAGTCCTTGATGTAGGGCGCAAGCGCCGGTCGGGTTTCCTTGCCGACGACACCGTCGACGGTGAGCCCGAAGGCCCGCTGGAAAGCCATGACGAAGAGCCGGGTCTCCTTGCCGAAGAGCCCGTCGATGCCGACGGGACGCCCCGACCAGGTGGCCAGTGCCCGCTGGAGCACCTCCACCTCGTCACCCTCCGATCCGACCCGCAGGATCGGCCAGTCCGACGCCGGAGTGACGCCTGCGGCGATCGCGGCCGCCACGGCCGTCCGGGCGCGGCCGAGGGCGGCACGCCGCTCCGCCAGGCCGTTCGTCCCGCCATTGATGCGCCGGGTGATGGTCAGGAGGTCGTCGCGATCCGCAAAGGCGTTGAGGCCACGGGTCGCCCAGTACATGGCGGCCGAGAACCCCGCCCACGGGAAATCGGCCAGCCGGGCCGGCTCGGCCTCGAAATCCGGGCAGGACGGATCCCGTGCCCGCATCCAGAGCGTGAAGGCGCGGTGATTGGCCCGGCCGGTCGTCTGGATCAGACCATGCCCCTTGAAGCGCACGCCGTCGCCGGGTTCGGTGTTGCCGAGGTCCTTGCGCCCTTCATAGGCACTGCCGGAGGCATATTCCTCCACGGCACAGAACTGGTCGCTCTCGTGGCAGGTCTGGGCGACGAAGTGGACGAGCCGCAGCTCGGTCGTGAGGTCGGCCGCGGCGATGAGGGCCGGCAGCATCGCGCCGGCCTCCCGGATGATCGCGCTCTGCCGGGACGCCTTGTATCCGGCGGACGCGCGCACGGCGACGCTGGTGAGGAGCGCCGCTCCGTCGATGGTCTTCGGAAGGAAGGTCACGGGAAGGCCCTTTTCGCGGGATCGCGTTCGGGCCACAGTGCCGGACGGGCGGCGGGCGTGCCTGTCGCAAGCCTCTTGCGGGTCAGTCGTCGAACAGCCTGAGCTGTCGCCCGTCCCGGCCGCGCAGCCAGGAGCGCACGGTGACATCCGTCACATGCATTTCCCGCGCGATGGCCAGCACAGACCAGCCATCGGCTTTCATGCGCCGGGCGAGCCAGGGACGGTTGATTGGCACCCGATACAGATGCCCTTTTCCGAACCGTTCCGCCAGAGCCCGCACGCGGTCGGCACCGACAAGGTCCTCCAGAGCCCCCTTTCCCCCCGGGCGCTCCGACAGATAGAGCGGGCCCCCTCCGAAGCGCAAAAAGAACGGGATGACCAGATCATCCCCGAGGACCTCGACAAAAGCGCGCAGATTGGCCGGCACCGGCCCGGCAAGGGGGGGAGAATCCGTCACGGCTTTCCCTCCGGCTGCGGCGCCACCGGGCCGGTCACCTCATAGCGGACATGGGTCGCCCCCCATGCCCGCCGCAGATGCCATTCCCATTGCGCCCGGATCTCCGCGGCGACGAACTGGCTGCCGGCCCGGATCACCAGATCGCCCTCGTCAATCCGGAAGGTGACGTCCCGGAACCAGGCTGCCTGCTGGACCGGCGAGACCCCCGCCGCCCTGAGCCGTGCCGCTTCCGGGTGCGGCGCGATTGCCTTCAGGGCCTCGACCGCGGCGCCGGCGATCGTCCGCGTGCCCTTCCCGGACTTCGCCGCACCGTCGGTCGCCTCCCCGAGGAGATCCGCCGCCCGGCGCACATCGGCAAGTGCCGTCCGCAGGGCGTCCAGATTTGTTCCGTCGTCCGCGTCAATGCCGGGGGCAGCGGTATCCAGCCCGTGACGTCGCGCCCGCGCCACGGCCATCACGGCGACCCCCGCCATTTCCGCAAGGCAGTCGAGGCACGCATCCCGGTCATCGGGCGAGGGCCAGGTGCGGGCGCCGGTCATCAGGCGCCTCCGATCAGTTTCGGCGTGTCCGCCGTCCCGACGCCCACGCGGATGTCATGCTTCAGCCCGCGCTGGGCCCCCTCCTGAAACGCCGCGGACGAGGTCGTCGGGGGCCGGCCACGCGGCTTGTAGGTGACGGCTTGCGTGGTCGAGTGCTGATCGACCAGATCCAAGCGCCGCGCCCGCTCCTTGCCATCACCGAGGTCGCGCGCGGCCTCCCGGATCTTGTGCCGAAGCCCCATGACGACACCGGCCAGCCAATCGGCAAGGTGGGTCCGGCGGGTACGCGGGAGCTTGCGCCGCTTGTAAGCGGCCGATGCCAGGCACGCTTTCCTTTCGTCATCCAGAATGCGGCCGGTGACATCGAGAATGTAGACGGCAATCTCGACATCCGGCTCGAAGCCCTCGATCTGGAGAGAGCCGTCGAAGTCCCGAATGTATCCCCTGCAGGCCGTCCAGTGGAAGATTTCGTGATAAAGGTCCGTCCACGGTCGGCGCAGTCGCGCCTTGCCGACTTTATAGATCATATTCCGGATTGGCGGCCGGTCGGCGAGATCCTCGGGAACCTGATATTTCGCCATCAGGGCCATGGCGGCGAGCGCCGCCTGTTCCGCCTCTGCAGACGTGCAGCCGGCCGCCTCCGTCCGCCCCCGCAAGAGCCGGATCCGCTCCCGGATCCTGTCGAGATCTTCAGCCATCGGCACTCTCCTTCCCGGCCCGGTTCCGGATCTCCTGCCCGAGCCGGTTCATGACCGTGATCCAGCCGTCCCGGCCGAGATCCCGCGACCGGCTGCCCGCAATCCCGAGCACCCCGCCGGGGCCGACCCCGCCGGGGCCGGTCCAGAAATCCGCCTCCGGCCGGCCAAGGATCGCCCACTGCGCCCGGGCGATCCGGAAGCCGTCCGCGCGCATGTGGTCTGGCAGATATTTGCTGTCCGACCAGTCCACGCCGCCGTCGCGGGCGAGCCAGCTCTTCAGCGCCTCGATCGCCTTCGCGGCGTCCTCGGCGTCGAGCACCCAGCGCGGATGGCTGATCCCGGTCTGGCGCGTCACGAACGCGACCAGCGCCGCATCGTCGCGATTGCGCACGAGACCGAGATTCCAGCCGGCGATCCACAGCGCCTGGAACTTGGGGGCGAACGGCCCGGAGAGCTTCAGCCGTCCGTCCGGCCGGCGCGCGGGCGCCGTGCCGCGCAGCCGGTCGAGCATTCCGCCGGCCTGATCCATGGTCAGCCCCCGGGTGCTGTCCTGCCCCGAGACGAGGCGCACCATGTCCTTCCAGGCGTCATCGTCGATGCCGGCCCGGCGCCGGGTCGCCTGCAGGGCCTGCACCTGTTCCTTCGTGGCAAGTGCGGTCATGACGCGCCTCCGGTGGTCACGACCTCGAACGGCTCGATGGTGAAGTCCTCGCCGGCCGAGCCGATCTTCACGCCGCTGATCGTGCGCGCGACCTCCGGCTCGGCCTGCATGGCCTCCTTGTTCACTTCCTCGGTGATCCGGACGAACCGCCCGAAGCCCATGGCACGGGCGGCCGCGATGATCTCCGCCACCTTTTCCTTCGCCTTGGGGATGGTCACCTTCGGCGGGCGCAGGCGCCACGCGATGGTACCGGTGCCGAGATCGGCCGTCTTCGTCCGGCCCCCGCCGGTGAGGGACACCCGGTTTGCATCGGCCCAGATCCGCACGCCCTCGGTCAGGGCGGTCACACGCTCCCGCAACGGGGCGGTCTCGGCCTCGGCCTTCTCCTTCAGCTTCGCCACCTGGTCGCTCAGCGCCGCGTCAACCCGACCGATCTTCCGGTTGAGCGTACCGATTTCGGCGACGGCCGAGGCCGCCTCGTCCCGGTCCTGCGGCACCGGCAGATTGCTGCCGGGCATGGATACTTTCGTCCGCTTCGCCATCTGGAAACTCCTGTTCAAACGGTCTTTGAAGGGGTCTTCCCGCCGGCTGCGAGCGCGCGCAGCCGGTAATATTCGGCAGCCTGTTCCGCGGCCCGCAGGCCCACGCTGGTCTCCAGCAGGGCCAGTTCCAGACTTTCCGAGCGGGAGATCTGCTCGTTGAGCGAGCTGCCGATCATCACCAGCAGCGGGCGCGAGATCGTCACCGTCTCGCCCATGCCACCGGCCAGCGCCATCCAGGTGTCCCGGATGGAGGCCAGCACGGCAGCGACCGGCGTGACGTCCGGATCAATGCGGAAGTCGGTCATGACGACATGCCCCCGCGGTAGAGTTCCGCATAGGCGATGCCGTAGGCCCGCTTCAGCCCGTCCGGGATCGGCTGGCCGGCCCATTGCAGGCGCTTGTAGGCCCTGAGCGCCACCCGCAGCGCACAGCCGTTCGCGGTATCGTCGCAGTCCGGCAGCGGGCAGCTGAGGCAGGGATGGTCGGAGCCGGTGCGCGCCGGCACGGGCAGCGGAATGACGGTCGCGGTCATGGCGTCACCTCGCGGTTCGGGCAGGCCTTGCAGGCGCGGTAAAGCCGCGCCCGGGTGCTGTTGGTGGCCCGGAAAGGGGTCTTCTGCTCGCGGCGACACTGGTCGCGGCCGATCTCGCCGAGCACCGGACAATCCACCGTCTCGGCCATCAGGGCGCCGCGGACCATCTGTGCCAGCGCCGGCAGGTCGCCGGTGTAGGTGTTGGAGAGGACGAGGCTGACGGTGGATCCCGCGTAGCCGATGCGCTTGCCCACAGTTCCCTGGGGCTCCCGCGCGCACGCTTCCGCCAGCGCCATCACCCAGTCGGGCACGTCCGGCCCCCAGGTGACGCCCACCTTCTCGATCGGCCCGATCTTCGGGGTCCCGGCCCGGGTTCCGCGCTTCATGGCGTCACCTCTTCGGCTTCCACAGGCCCGACGATCTGCTCCCGGTTCTGGTCCCAGATGATCTTCGCGCGCAGCACCTGCGGCGGCAGCGGGCCGGTGTTCATGTTCGGGCGCAGCCGGTAGAGCGCCGGCCGGCCGGGCTTGCCGGGCCGCTCGATCTTCAGGTACCCGGCTGCCTTGAGCCGCAGCACATAGTCGTTGGCGGACTTCGGATCGATCGGACAGTCTTCCGTCGCAGCGGCGACAGCGAGTTCTGCCGCCGTGAACGCCTGCAAGGCCCGGATCGCATTCCAGATAGCCTGCCGCCCGGTCATGACGACCCGCCCGTCCGCCGATAGCGTCGGCAAGCGGACCGGCCGACGCACCACGGCCCAGCGCTGCGGCTTGCTGTTCTTCACCTGACGCAGGATGCCGGCCCGGGTGGCGAGCCGCAGGAACGCGCCGATGACCGCATCATGGGGCTCGTTCGAGCGTGCAAAGATGTCGGCAACCGAGAACTCCGCCTTCCGGTCGCCTTCCGTCAGCTCCCGGATGACGCTCCAGAAGTGAGCCTTGCCACGCCGTACAGTCCCGGAGCTCTTGAGGGTGAGGATGATCGCCATCACATCCCCCGGGGCCGGGGTGCGGAGCCCGTGTAGAACGGGCCGTCATAGTCGGCCGCCGCCATGGACGTGCGGCCGAGATTGCGCGCCGCCTCCACCACCAGGTCCAGATTGACGACGATGCGCCGCGCCCGCCCGTGCGACCGCTCCCGGATCAGGTCGAGGAGATCGTCTGCAATGCCGATCGGCGAGAGCAGGTCGGCGAGCGCCCGGGCGTCCTCGGCATCACAGGGCTGTGCCGGCTCCCACACCAGCACCCGGTTATGCACCCGCTCCACGAGCTCCATCTTGGCCGGCAGCTTCTCTTCGCCGAGCAGCAGGAAGGGCGCGCCGCTCTCTTCCTGCAGCTGGCGCACCATCTCGATCAGGCCCTTGTCACAGAGCTTGTCCGCCTCGTCGATGATGACGGGCCGGTCATCGTCCACCAGCGTCTCGACAACCCGGTCGACCAGCTTCTGGATGGTGCCTTTCGTCTCCAGCCCGAGCTCAAGGCAGAGCTTTTCGAGAAGCACCTTGCGCGACCAGCTGTCTCCCACCTCCACCCGCGCCGCCCGGGTCCGGTTCTGCACATAGATCGCGGCATAGGTCTTGCCGAAGCCCGAGTGCCCGTAGAACACCCCGAGGCCCGGCCGTCCGGGCCCGCGATCGCGCAGGCGTTCCATGGTCACCATGCAGGACGCGACGTTCTTGAGGAGCGCGATGGTCCCAGTGGGCTTGACCGGTGGCGTGTGCATGTTCATTCTGAGCCTCATTCAGTCTTCGTTGCTGACGCCGCCCGGTGGCCGCCGGGCGGTGTTTTCTTTTGGGGCCGCGTCACCGCAGCACCCGCTCCCCGCCGTCCTCGTAGAGCGTGCGCATGGCCCGGTACTCGGAGCCGGCCCGGTAGCCTCCAAGCCACACCCCATCCTCCGCCGGCACATCCGCGCCGGTGGCCAGCCGCTGCTCGATGTCGAGCGCGCGGCGGAAGCGCTGCTGCTTGGTTTCCTGAGTGCGCAGCGGCCGGACATTGGCGGCCGGCGCGGGCGCCGCGGGAGCGATCGCTTCCCGGGTCATTTCGGCGTGCAGCTCGGCGGCCCGGCCCGAAAGCGGCGCCGGCGTGCCGGGCTTGTGCGCGGAAACGCTCTTCGCCGCCGCAATCGCCGGGGTCTCGTGCTCGACCGTGCGCTTCGGGAGAGCGACCACGTTGGCCGCCGGCTTCAGTCGCCGTTCCTTCTCGGCGAGATACCGCTCGATCATCGGCGCGCCGGCGGTCAGCTTGCGCACCTCGGCCCGGATCGGATCGGTGCGCTCCTTCACCAGCGCGGCCCGCTCGGCCGTCACTTGCCGCTGGTAGTCCGCAGGGTCGATGCCCGCGAGTTCCGGGCAGATGGCGCGCTCGACGAAGGCGCCGCTGTCGGCATCGAACAGATAGACGACGCCCAGATCGTGCGGATCCATGCGCACCAGCACCCGGTCCTGCGGCAGGGCTGCAATCGTCCGGTAGAAGATCTTCGCGATCTGGATGCCGCGCTTGGTGACGGTGCGGATGCCCCCACCATCGGCCAGCGGCATCAGGAGGAGGTCCAGCGCCCGTTCGTCCACGGTCCGGATGATGGCGCCGGCTTCCCGCGCAGCCTGGGCCGGAGTGCGCCCGTCAAGGCCGGTATGGGGGGATTGCTCGTAGTAGGCGGCGATCCAGCGGTCCGCGAGGGTCTGGATCTCGGCGAGCGTGTAGCGCACCCCGAACAGCTCGGCCGTGTCCATGCCCAGCCGGGCGGCGAAGCTGCGGCGGTCTTCCAGACGCTTCCGTTCGGCGACATCGTGGCCGACATAACCCGGCAGCAGCTCCGCGAAATTGTGCTGCATGGTCCGGATCGCCCGCTCCACATGCCCCTTCTGTTGCGGGGAGTAGGCGTCGGAGGTGATCGCCTCGATGCCGAGCGCGGACAGAAGCCGCTTGGTGTCGCCCGCCACGAAGTCGGAGCCGTTGTCGGTCTTGATCGCCCCTGGCACACCCCAGGAAAGGATTGCCTTGCGGATCAGGAGAGCGACGGCCGCCGCCCGCGGCGTCTGCGACAGATAGAGCACCATCCGGCGGGTGCCGATGTCGACGCAGGCATAGATGGTCAGCCGGGACGCCGTCTTGTCGAGCGCATCGAGCGGCGAGGCGTCGATCATCCACAGCGTGTTCGGCGCGTTGATGTGCCGGTAGGCGCCCGATCCCGCCGGCGCCATGGTCGAGCGATAGGTATCCGGATCCGACAGCTTGGTGATCGCCACCACTTCCGACACCCGCCACACCTTCATCTGGTGCTGGATGGTCCGGATCGGCGGAATGGGATGCACGACCCCGTCCGCATCCGTGAGTGACCCGCCGAACTCGTCGGAGAGCAGCGTCTGCACGCGCTCCGCCTTCACGCCCGGATGG
>JBBSSF010000076.1:0-10462 GCA_038242345.1 Hyphomicrobiales bacterium | reverse complement strand
TGCGCGCTCGGTATGCCGATCCATCATGACCATGCGCCCATAGCTCCGACATGCCAGGGCGCAACGCCACCTGGATGAGATCCGCCGTCGAGAATGCTGATCCTGATGGATGGTTGTGGTGGACAGCTATCTGCCGCTTTGGGTCGTCGATCGCGGCCAGTAGCGCAGGCGGGATGCCGACATCCCCGCGAGTACCAGATGCCTCCGCAACCAATAGTCCAGTGCTCTCATCCATCCCGGCGAGGAATTCGATGCCGCGCGCAATGCCTTTGCTGAGCACATCGGAGCGCGCATGGATCGACCATGGCGGCATTTCGTGCACGATTGCGCGCTCGTCGTCTTCTGTCCATGTGGCGCCCCAAGGCATGAGCGTGGGGCGGGCAGACGGGCGCACATAGACCGGCTGGGCTGGCGTGGCAGGCGCTGGCGCGGCTGGCGGCTGGGGTGCCGTAGGAGGAGGCAACGCCACCGGTGCAGTGGGAGGCGTTGGCGCTGGTTGCGGCTTGGGTTTCGGAACCGCCGGGATGACAGGAGTAGGAACGGGCGCCGGAGTTGGCTTCGGGGGCGGAGCCGGCTTCTTCTTCGGCTTCCGGTTGGCCCATGCGGCTGCGAACATCTTCGGGATATAGAGGCACTGGCACCGGCACCAGACCACCTGACTGGCCGGGGCGCCCCATTCCCCAGGATAGAGCATCGGCACGCCGCCCACGATGAAATGAGCGTCGACTTCAACCTGCTGCCCGTCGACGATGGCATGCGCCCGGCGGGTCCTGGCGTCCTCGACGGCCCCCCATTCCTTGATGAGCCGCACGCCAGAGGCTTTCGCCGCCTCATAGGCTCCGAGCTGGCTCGCGAAATGGGCCTCCGTCCGGGCGATCCGTTCAGCCCGCGGCCACCCTTCGAGCCCGCCGGCCTTTCCCAGAGTGCCGACCTTCTTCATGATCCGGGCAGCGATCTTGTACTCGTTCTCGCCCGCTGCCCGGCCTTCCTCGATCGCGCTTCGGATCAAGAGCTTGGTGTGCTCCGAGATGCGCACCACCTTGTCGGCGCCGCGCTCCCGCATCAGCTTGGCAGCCGACTGCTCAGCCGTGTCGATGAGCCCCTTGCGCTCCATCTGCTCCATGAGCGTGATGGTGGCCTGTCCGTGCGCTCGTGCGATGGCCCTGCCGCGTCCGACGAGGACGCGCAGCATGTCGCCCTCATAGGCGCTGCCGGCCGCCTCTGCCGCCCCGAAAGCACCGTCCCGGGCCCGGCTGGATGCCAACTCGGCAGTGCGATGCAGGATGGACGAGATGTCGCTCAGCAGGGGGCGCTCGAACCCAACCGTGGAGCGGGCGAGGAACTGGATCGCCTGTTGCCGCCGGTCAGACTGCATCCTCTCCATCTCCCGGCTGGGGCCCGCCCGTCACCGGCTTGCCGGCGTCCGTGAGCGGCATCATGCTGCCTTGCACAAGGACCACATCACCGCCAGGTGTCTTGTCGTAGCCGACGGCCTCCCGCTTTTCGTCCGCGGTGAGGAAGTCGGCTGCGCCAAGCTGCGTCCAGTAGGCCGCGCGCTCCTCGGCCAGCGCCGGAAGCCCGTCGATATCCGGCACGAGACGAAGACCCGGCGCGCCCATGTGCGCCCCCAGCCACGTCCCGATGGACCCGAGCACCCGGGACGCCAGCGGCAGGACCGTGAGGCGATAGAAGGCCCGGTTGGCCTCCTGATAGTTGCTGTAGGTGTTGTCGCCCGGGATGCCGAGCAGCATGGGGGGAACCCCGAACACCAGCGCAGTTTCTCGTGCCGCCTGGTCAGCGGCCTCCTGTGCGCCCATCTCCTTCGGGCCAGCGCCGATCGCGATGTAGTCCCACTGGTCGAGGACGAGGGGCTTCCCAATCTTGCGAGCCTCCTGCAGACGACGGGCAAACATTGCCTGCGCCGTCTCGATCTGCTCGGGTGACAACGGGTTGTCCTTGTCCGTGTTCCTGAACGCCGACGGGACCTCACCCATGCGGTCCAGCATCGTGGCGATGTAGCTGGACGCCGAGGATGTCTTGTCGATGCTCCATCCGGCCGGATCGAGCGGGCTCATGCCATACCAGTCGTCGAGTGGGTGAAACTCGCGAATGTGCAGGATCGGCGATGGTCGGCGCGGCATGATGTCGAAGCGCACCACCTCGCCGCCAGCCGTGTATTCGTAGCGGGCCGGGAAGCCGCGAGGGCCGGGGATCACCCGCATCCTGTCAGGCCGGAGCGCATAGATCTCAATGACCTCGCCGCCGGCCGTCACTGCCTCCAGATACGTGTTGCCGGAGATGCGGAAGAAGCTCACAGCCGACAGCAGTAGCTCACAGCCACTTTGCCCCGGGTTGGCCTGCCCGGTGATGAGCCTGAGCGCCGGATGGTCTGGCACCTCCCGCTTGGCCTGGTAGGCGAGCACTGGCAGCGCTGACACGGCCTCGGCGATCATGGAGATGCAGCGATAGGCAATCGGCGCCTGCCGGTATCCCTCCCGGGCGAGCTTGGCATAGTCGCGATCCGGCCAGACGGCTCGGCCGGAGTTGAGGTTGGAAATGGCGTGGCCGGCAGCGCTGTCCTTGCGCCCGGAAACCGGAGCAGAGGCAGGCTGTCCGAACAGGCGGGAGAAGAGGCCCATCAGTAGATCCCCAATCCGCCGCGTCCGGGCTTGACCATCAGATTCGTGATTGCCCAGACCAACGCATCGAGCCGGTCGGGAGAGTATCCGGCCTCAGTCCGGTCGAAATCCGGCGTGAACGAGCACATCTGGTCTTCGAGCTTCGGGAGCGCTCCGACGTGGTGGATGCGGCCCTGCTCATAGAGGGCCGACACGGGTTCCGCACGAATGGCCTTGCCGCGGCTGGCATGGACGAGGGTGACCGGCACACCCGGGTCGACGTTCCGGATGACGGATCCAACCATGTCGCCACCCTGGTTTGCCTCAGCGACGATGCGATCGGCCTGATGGGCGCTGTATGCCCGGACTGCTCGGGCGGCCCACTGCGCTGGTGTCTCGCCTTGCGAGGATGCATCGGCGAGCACATAAGCGTGCCCGCTACGATCAACGCCCGCAACAACGATGCCACACTCATCGGCTCCAGGCCCGGAGGATGCCGGAGGATCGACGGCCACCACGATGCGGATGAGATCCGGGGCCGTCCGGACGCGGGTTTCATCGAGTTGGGCGCGGTTCCAGAGCGCACCGGGAACGTCGTCTATGATGTCTCCGTCGAGTTCCTGCCGACCCAACCGCGTGCCTTCATAGCGGGACACGATTGCGCGCAGGAACTTCGGCGCCAGATTCCCGGCGTTCTCGCGCGTCCCGCCTCGGCTGACCTTGGTATCAGGACGGGCGAGGATCTCCTTCAGGACGGCGATAGGGCGCGGCGTCGTCGACACGACCTGCCGCGGCTGAGACCCCAGCCGCAACCCGAACTGCAGCATGTCCCAGGTCGCCTGCAGATGGGTCCAGGATGCCAGCTCATCACACCACGCCAGATCGTGTTGCGGCCCGCGCAGACGGTCAGGCTCCTCGGCCGAGAACAGCTTGGCGATTGCCCCAGATGGCCATGTCAGTTGGCGCTTGGAGGGCTCGTAGACCGGTCTAGACCAAGATGGCGAGATCGCAAGGATCCCGGATTCTCCCTCCACCATGATGTCACGCACGTCGGCCGCTGTTGCCCCCACGAGAGCTACCCGGCTTGCCCGCTTGGCTTCCACTTCGGCTCGGACGAACTCGGCTCCCGTGCGCGTCTTGCCAAACCCGCGCCCCGCGAGCAGGAGCCAGATGGTCCAATCGCCGGGCGGGGGGAGTTGGTTAGGCCGGGCCCAGAATGTCCAGTCATGAGCTAGGGCGATGATCTCGCTATCCGTCAAACCCGTCAGGAACGCTTCCCGATCCGATGGCGGCAGCGAGGCCAGCCAACTTGCGCTTGACGCTCTCCCGGGCATCGTCAACCTCGACGGCGATGGATCCGGTGTGATTGACGTCATGCCGCTCGCGGAACTTCTCAGGCCGCCTCGCCTTCAGCAGGAAGATCATCAGGGTGTCGGAATATTCCCGGATCGCCCCGACTTCACCCCCCTTATAGAAGACGGGCTTGTCGCTCCCTTCGAGAGCCCTCCGGCGGGCCTCGTCTTCCAGGCGGTCCGTCCCGGCATCAATGGCCTCATCCCAAGCGGCGGCGAAATCTGGATCGGCATCACGCCAATTGTAGACCGTCCTGCGGGCGATACCGGCGGCCTCGCAAGCTGCCGTGATCGATAGCCCCTCGGTCAGTGCTGCAAGGAACGCGGCCCCTTTTTCAGGTGTGCCATCTGTGCCATCCGGCATGGGCCCCTCCGCCTGATCCCCTCCGGAAACGCGAACGCCCGAGGCTTCGGGGCCCCGGGCGCACGTCTGGATGATCAACTTGGGGACGGTTTTCACCCTGAATTTTATTCCGGTCAACGGCCGTCACGCACTTTTTTCGGCCGGCTCCCATCCGAGGGCGTCGGCGAGCCGGTCGAGAACCGGGCCCAGCATCCGGGCCATGGCGCCAGCGCGTCCGGGGACCGCGTCGTCCTCGGCAATGGCGAGGCTCTCCAGGGCTGCCGTGACGGCATCCGCCTGAAGCCCGGCAGCCCGGGCACCGGACGCGATTGCCGGCAGCACCGTGCCCTCCCAGAGGCCGATGGCCGCGGCACAGAAGTCCTCATGGGTGCGATCGCTGGGTGTCTCCGGCGGGTGATGCCGGAACAGCCTGCGGGCCTCGATGGCGGCGAGATAGCCCCCGCGCAGCTTCACCCATTCGAGCGCGGCATCGTGCTGGCGCCGGGTGAGATGGCCGGCGAGCGTCAGCCGACCGAGGGCATAGCCGGCCAGGGGCGAGCGCGCCGCGGCCTTCGAGAGACCATGGTGCCGGCAGCGGGCGTCGATCACGGTGCGCGCCGGATCGGTGTCGACGTCCGGCAGGATGATGCGCCGGATGCCGGCCTCGGTTCCGGCACGGCTCAGCCGGCCGTTGGGGAGCCGGGCACGCCAGCGGCGGCCCTGACGGGGGGATTGGGTCTTCGTGGTCATCGCGGGCCTCCTGAGGGAAGCCGCGGTGACGGTTCGCGGGGCGGCGGCAGGGTGTCCCGGATCAGGCCCCGAGGCAAGGCAGTATGGTGATGCCGCGACCACGCATGGAAATCCTGATCAAACCGCGATCTGAAAGCCGGCGGGTGACCGCAGACCGGACCGCCTTGGAGGCATTCGGCATTGCCAGCGACTGGAACTTTGACAGCGGGAGTGGTAGGGTTTCCCTGTTTCTGCCCACCCATGTCGCTGCTGCTTCGGCAACGCGATCAATCACCGCCCGGGACCTTGATCCCGCCAGTCTGCGGTATGCGGCAGCGACGCGATCCTGATGATCTGATCTTCCTTCCCTCACTTCACCCCCCTTATATCCTCCGAGTTTTACGCGAAATATTATTTCGCGGCAATCCCGGGGGCACACCCCTGACGTCTTTTTGGTAAGGAAGGGTATATAAATATATATATTATTGATATATAAAGCGAATTTAACTAAACTTCCTTCCCTCACGCCACCCCTTCCTTCACATGAAGGAAGCACCCAATCCGACCTTCCTTCACATGAAGGAAGGTCTTCCGTCATGGCTTCCATCACACTGGATTGGGCCGCTCCGGGCACGAAAAAGGGGCGTCCAAATTGGACACCCCATGACGCATTACACCACTTTTGATACCCTCATTAAAAATGATGGTATCCATCAGGTAGCAGTGTACCAGATGCCGGTCCTGCCCTTGCCGGGCACCTTCTCCGCTGTGATGGCCCCGCTCTCGACAAGGCTCTCCAGCACGTCTTTCAGATCCCGGGCTTTCATGCGGTGCTGAAGGCGTCGCAGCATGTCCTGTCGGGAGATCCGGCCTCCGGCATCCCGGATGGTCCGCAGGATGCGGTTGGCGTCGGCCTGGGTCTCGGTCTCGGCCATGTAGAGGCCGGCCATGTCCAGCATCTTCCGGGCCGACCACATCGCCAGATCCCGGCCCCATGCCATGTCCTCCGCCGTCACCGCCGGCTTGAGGCTGTTCTGGCCGACGGCCAGAATGGTGGCGATCCGCACCGCCATTTCCGCCGTGCGCACGAAGAAGGGCTGCGTGTCCGGCCGGGCATCGCCCATCGCCTCGATCTCGGCCACCATCGCCTCGTACACGCCCTTCGCCCGGTCATCCGCCCACGGCACGATCACCGGATCGATCTCCTCGGATGATGCACTCGTGTTCATCCGCATGGGGTTGCCGCCGTAGAGCCGGGCCTGCATCCCCTCGACGAGACGGGCGGGCACATCGGCAGGCGACAGGATCGGTTCCCGGTCCTTCGGGCGTTCGTCGGTCGGCAGCAGCAGGAAGCGGTTCAGCAGGCCGTTCACCACGTCGTTGCCTTCCAGGGCGGCGAAGAACTCTTCCGGTGTCGAGACCCCGAGAATGGACATGGCGGGGGCGTGGATGGTTTCGGCCTGGCGGCCGGCCCACTCCGGCGTGCGCATCAGGTTGAACGACGAGCCCCAGACGCTGCGGAGCGTCTTGGTGATGCTCTGCTCGAAGCCGGAGGCCCGGCGCCCGTTCACCCGCTTCAGGAAGGCGCCGAACTCGTCCATGGCGCAGAGCGACAGCGGCGCGCGTAACAAGAAGTTGACGACGGCCGGCATCGAGATGAACTCGTCCGGACCGATGAGATGGGACATGGCCGATGCGGCCAGCACCCGGTTCGCCTGCTTCAGCATGTGGTCCTTGCCGGCGCCGGTCGGGGCCAGCGTGAGGACATAGAGATGCGAGCCCGATCGTGTCGGCCCGCCCCAGTGCCGGCCCATGGCCGTGCCCACCAGCGTCAGGGCACACCCGAGCGCCATGATGCGCGACGGGCGCCGGGCGGTCATGAAAACCCACTCGGCAATCTCGCCCACCAGCCCCGGGGGATGCGCCAGACCATCCGGGAAGTCGCCCGCGGGATCCGTCTTCGGCACGGGCGGGGGATCATCCACCAGCTCGCCGGTTTCCGGATCGAACCGGTCTCCTGCCTCCGTGTGAGCGATGAGGCGTCCGGCAATCTCAGCACCATCAGCGGCGATGGCGTCCCGGTCTTCCCAGCCCAGCGCCTCCGGATCGATGTGGAGCACGTCGCAGAGCCACAGGGCGGCATCCACGGCGGATGCGGCCGGGCCATGGTCAAGGGCAATGTCGATGGGCGTGCGCTTGCCGCCATTGGCGTCGCCCATGTCGTGCACGCCGAAATCGACGATGCCGTTCGGGGCCAGCGACAGGTCTTCCTGAAGGGACCGGCCCAGGGCCTTCGACGAGACGCGCCATGCGCCGGTCCCGGGCTGGAACCGGGCCATGGGGAACAGCACCGGCACCCACGTGCCAAGCTGGCCGAGAGCCGCGTCGTTCACCCGGCGGAAGAAGTCGGATCCGCTGCCGGAGGGGGTGATTTCCGATCGCGGATTCACATGTAAATTATCCCGTCCGGTCAGGGGGCTTGGGGTGATTTCCTCTGCCGGTTTTGCCGCCTGGATTCGCGCCATCAGGGCGGCCAGCGTCTTCGGCGCCGGGTGGATATCGAGGGGCGCATTGGGGATGTGGTCCCCGGTGATGGTGAGATATCGCTTGTCCCGATAGATCTCGATGCCGGCGGCGTTGCTCTTGGTGGAAGCCGCCACCTTGCCACGCGCGATCAGCCGCAGGCCATGACCGGAGGGGCTTATTTCGCAATAGGTCTCGCCCAGCGCCACGATCTCGGCAGCCCAGGGCTCCATGTCGCCATTGGCGTCGATCACCTTGTCGATGTCGATGCCGGTGAAGTCGTCCGCGGCCGTCAGCACGAAGCCGACGCCGGGCAGGCCGGCCGCCCGGGCCCGCTCGGTCGCCTGCTCCAGCGTGCCCCAGGTGGCGGCAGAGGTGGACGAAGCGTTGCCGCCATGGCGCGGGTTCACGGGGATCTTGGTTGGCCGGCCGTCGCGCATCTCGCGGCGCCACGCCACCCACTGGCGATGCTCGGCCAGCGCGCGGATGGCCGGAATGTCCGGCAGGCCGGCGAAGGCTTCCTGCTCGTCGGCAATGGCGGACGGATCGAAGGTGAACCCGAGAGCAGCCATGTCAGAACGGGACCTCATGGCTTTCGATGAGTTCGGCCAGCGACTGGCCGAAGGTGTCCAGATTAAGCCGCAGGAAGGTCACCCATTCGATCTGGGTGAGGGTGGCCAGATCGGTCTTGCCGATGGCGTCAAGATAGTCACCGGCCTTCTTCCCGGCCCGGCGCATGGCTTCCTGCTCATACTCGTCGAGTTCTCTGCGCGGCATGTGGGCAGCCTTCTTCGCCAGCCGGATATGGTCGTGGCAGGACCAGAACCAGACCGGGCCGTTGCGGGTCGGGTGGATGTAGGCGATGCCGTCATCGTGGCGCCGGCAGCACCAGCAGACGCCGCCGGAAAAGACGCCGGTGGGAGCCCCGAAGGTCATCATTCGGCGGCTCCGCGGACGGGCGGCGCGTCGATACGGCGCGCGATCACCTCGGGATATTTACCCTGCTCCCGCACCCGGATGCCGGTCACCGTGGCAAGCTCATTGATCCGGTCGAGAGCTGCATCGACATTCTCCGGTTCCGGGAGAGAGCCGCCCATGCGGCGCCAAGTCTGGCGTGCCTTGTCCCGGGCAAAGCCGGCATGCTCGAAGCACAGCCACTCCCGATAGATCTTCGGACCGCAGAGATATTCGATCCGCACCGAGGGCGGCGCGCCGAGTTTCTCGTGTCGGCCGAAGGTGACGGTGCTCACATCGATCCAGCGGTCCGGCACGGCCTCCGTTGTCAGGATAGGCACGACTTCGGCGGTCGCTTCGTGGCGCGGCGCGGGCAGGGGCCATTCATGGCCGCACACCTCGCAGGTCCGGGCGGCGAGCGGGGCGAAGGTCTCGCAGTTGGGGCAGACCTTGGCGCGCACGCTGTCCGGCTTCACCTTCGCTTCGTCGTCGCCCGCGGGATCTCCCCCGCCGCCAGGACCGCGCGAGAGCTTCACGGCATCCACCGGCCCGTGCCTGCGGACATTGCCGGCGAAGTCGAGCACGAGGCAGTTTTCCTTGCCCTCGGCCAGCCGGAAGCCGCGTCCCACCATCTGCACATAGAGCCCGGTGGAGAGCGTTGGCCGCAGCAGGGCGATCAGGTCGACGTGTGGAGCGTTGAACCCGGTCGTGAGCACCGCAACCGAGGTGAGGCAGCGGATTTCCCGGCGCTTGTAGCGGGCGATGATCTGGTCCCGTTCGGCGGCCGGCGTGTCGCCGGTCACCATCTCGCAGGAAATGCCGTGGGCGCGGATGGTGTCGCGCACCTCGGCGGCGTGCTCCACGCCGGTGCAGAAGGCGAGCCATCCCCGCCGGTCGGCGCCCAGCCGCACGATCTCGCGCACGGCATCGGCCACCACGCCGGGCTTGCGGGCAACGGCCTGAAGGCTGCCGGCCACGAACTCGCCGCCGCGCACCGCCACGCCGTCGGTGCTCATCTCGGCCACCGTGGCCTTGGAGATCAGCGGTGCCAGATAGCCGGCTTCGATGAGGTCACGTACGTTCACCTCATGCACGACGTCGTCGAAGAGGGCCTCCTTGCCGGCGTCCAGACGGCCGCTATCGAGCCGGAAGGGCGTCGCCGTCAGGCCGACGATGCGCATGTCGGGCACCCGCTCCCGGGCCGCGGCGATGAACTTGCCGTACATGGTGTCGGCCGATCGGGGGATCAGATGGGCCTCGTCGACGAGAAGCACGTCGATGTCGCCGATGCGGCCCGTGCGGTTCCAGGCGCTCTGGATGCCCATGAACAGCACGCGGGCGTGCACGTCCTTGCGGCCGAGGCCGGCGGAATAGATGCCGACCGGCGCGCCGGGCCAGAGCTTCAGGAGTTCCTGGGCGTTCTGGGCGATGAGTTCCTTGACGTGGGTGATGGCGCCGATGCGCAGCGTGGGATAGCGCTCCAGCAGTTCGCGCACCAGGGTGGCGATGACGAGGCTCTTGCCGGCGCCGGTGGGCAGCACCAGAAGCCCGTTGCCGCCGCCGCCCTGCCAGTAGGCATAGAGCGCATCCACCGCGTCACGCTGATAGGGGCGGAGGGAAATGGTCATGGGCGTACCCCGTAAGTTTGCGCATTGTCATCGCCGAACAGACCTCCGGAAGTCGGCATGACATATCCGGAGGCAATAGCCCTTTCGGCAGAAGAGCGCGCACAGGACCTGCTGGATGGCAGCCAGCGATATTCGGTGATCTTGTCGTTCGTGCCCGTGAGGCGATGCTGTTTCATGAGCGTCTCACCGGACATGAGACGGTGCACGATGCGGCGCACGCAGAGCGGTTCCGCATCCAGACCTGTCTTGGGGGGGGGGGCTTTGGGACGGCTCATCTGCGGCGCTCCCGGTCCTCCGCGGCCTGTTGAAGTTCAG
>JBBSSF010000075.1:0-10522 GCA_038242345.1 Hyphomicrobiales bacterium | reverse complement strand
TGCCGGCAAACTCGGTGAACACCTTCGGGTACATGAGATAGGAGGCAAGCTCCTGCTCGGAGATCTGGCGGTTGATCTTCTTCTCGGCTTCCGCCTTGACAGCCTTGAGATCGGCCTCCGGCAGCAGCGAGCCCGGGCGCACGGTGATCGGGGTGTCGCCCTTCAGCGCCTTCTTCTGCAGCGCCTCGGGCCAGCCGCCCGGGGGCTGGCCGAGATCGCCCTTCAGCATGTCGACCACCGAGGCCGGGAAGGCGATGTCGCGGGCCGGATCCGCCACATCGGCCGGCGTCAGGTTCTGGGCCACCATCATCAGCGCCATGTCGCCCACCACCTTGGAGGAGGGGGTGACCTTGACGATGTCGCCGAACAGGTCGTTGGCATCGCGATAGGCCTTGGCGACCTCGTGCCAGCGGGTGTCGAGCCCCAGCGAGCGGGCCTGTTCCTTCAGGTTGGTGAACTGGCCGCCGGGCATCTCGTGCAGATAGACCTCGGAGGCCGGCGCCTTCAGGTCGCTCTCGAAGGCGGCATACTGGGTGCGCACGGCCTCCCAGTAGAAGGAGATCTTGCGGATCGCCTCGCGGTCCAGGCCCGGGTCGCGCTCGGTGTGGGCAAGGCCCTCGACGATCGAGCCGAGGCAGGGCTGCGAGGTGTTGCCGGACATGGCGTCCATGGCCGCATCCACCGCATCGACGCCGGCGTCCACCGCCGCCAGCACGGTCGCGCCGGCAATGCCCGAGGTGTCATGGGTGTGGAAGTGGATCGGGATGCCGATCTCTTCCTTCAGCGCCTTGAACAGGATGCGCGCGGCGGCCGGCTTCAGCAGGCCCGCCATGTCCTTGACGCCGAGGATGTGGACGCCGGTCTTCTCCATCTCCTTGGCCAGCGCGACATAGTACTTCAGATCGTACTTCGGCCGGTCGGGATCGAGAATGTCGCCGGTGTAGCAGATCGCGCCCTCGGCCAGCTTGCCGGTTTCCAGCACCGCGTCGATCGAGACGCGCATGTTCTCCACCCAGTTGAGGCAGTCGAAGATGCGGAACAGGTCCATGCCCGCATCCGCCGCCTGCCGGGCGAAGTACTTCACGACATTGTCGGGATAGTTGGTGTAGCCGACGCCGTTGGCCCCGCGCAGCAGCATCTGCGTCAGGATGTTCGGCACCTTCTCGCGGATCTCGGCCAGCCGCTCCCACGGATCCTCCGACAGGAAGCGCATGGAGACGTCGAAGGTGGCGCCGCCCCAGCATTCCAGCGACAGGAGCTGCGGCAGGGCCTTCGAATAGGCTTCCGCGATCGACACGATGTCATGGCTGCGGAAGCGGGTGGCCAGCAGCGACTGGTGGGCGTCGCGCATGGTGGTGTCGGTGATGAGGACCTGTTTCTGGTCCTTCATCCACTGGGCAAAGCCCTTCGGCCCCAGCTCTTCCAGCTTCTGCCGGGTGCCGGGCACCGGGGCGGCATCGAACACCGGCGGCACCGGGGCATGGGCGTGGGCCGGGGGCTTCGCCCGGCCCTTCACCTCCGGATGACCGTTGACGGTGACATCCGCGATCCACGACAGGAGCTTGGTGGCGCGGTCGCGGCGCTTGCTGAAATTGAAGAGTTCCGGCGCCTCGTCGATGAAGCGGGTGGTGTAGTCGTTGGCCCGGAAGCGCGGATGGGTCAGCACATTCTCGACGAAGGCGAGATTGGTGGCGACGCCGCGGATGCGGTATTCGCGCAGCGCCCGCACCATGCGGTCGATCACCTCCGAGGGCGTGGGCGCCCAGGCGGTGATCTTCTCCAGCATCGGATCATAGAAGCGGGTGACGACGGCGCCGGAATAGGCCGTGCCGCCATCGATGCGGATGCCGAAGCCGGTGGCGCCACGATAGGCGGTGATGCGACCATAATCCGGAATGAAGTTGTTTTCCGGGTTCTCCGTCGTGATGCGGCACTGGAGGGCGTGGCCGTTCAGGTGGATCTTGTCCTGGGTCGGGATGCCGGTCTCTTCGGTCTTGCCGATATGGCCGCCTTCGAGAATCTTGATCTGCGCCTTGACGATGTCGAGGCCGGTCACGACTTCGGTGACGGTGTGCTCGACCTGGATGCGCGGGTTCACTTCGATGAAGTAGAACTTGCCCGTGTCGGCATCCATGAGGAATTCGACGGTGCCGGCGCCGATATAACTGGTGGCGCGGCCGATCTTGAGGGCAGCTTCCGCCAGCCCCAGCCGGGTGGCGTCATCGAGATAGGGGGCGGGCGCCCGCTCGATGACCTTCTGGTTGCGGCGCTGGATCGAGCAGTCGCGCTCGAACAGGTGGACCAGGTTGCCATAGGTGTCGCCGAGGATCTGCACCTCGACATGGCGTGCCCGGCGGACGAGCTTTTCCAGATAGACCTCGTCCTTGCCGAAGGCGGCCTTGGCCTCGCGCTTGGCGGTGGTGACCGCATCGAGCAGCTTGTCCTCGCTCTCGATCGGCCGCATGCCGCGGCCGCCGCCGCCCCAGGACGCCTTCAGCATCACCGGATAGCCGACTTCGGCGGCCAGCCGCTTGATCTCGTCGGGATCATCGGGAAGGGGCGGGGTGGCCGGCATCACCGGGGCGCCGCAGGAGACGGCGAGATTGCGCGCGGCGACCTTGTTGCCGAGCGTTATCATCGTCTGCGGCTTCGGGCCGATGAAGATGATGCCGTTGTCGGCGCAGGCCTGGGCAAATTCCGGGCTCTCCGACAGGAAGCCATAGCCCGGATGGATGGCATCCACCCGCGCCTCCTTGGCGACGCGGATCACTTCGTCGATGGAAAGATAGGCCTCCAGTGGCCCCTTGCCCTTGCCGACCTGATAGGCCTCATCCGCCTTGAAGCGGTGAAGCGACAGCTTGTCCTCCTCCGCATAGATCGCGACGGTCTCGATGCCGAGCTCGGTCGCGGCGCGGAACACGCGAATCGCGATCTCGGACCGGTTGGCGACCATGAGGCGCTTGATCTTCTGCATCTTGGGCATGGGTTCGCTCAAACTAGAGGCAACTGGAGTGGGCACACGCGAAGGGGCGTCCAGAAGACGGGAGACCGGTCGGTGGGGCCTGATCGTGCCGGGTCCGCGGTCTCCCCCGAGTGCCGCGTGACTGCCGATCCTGGTGCTGCTCCGGTCCATCCGCCCGGTCCTGCGGTGCTCCTCAGCACCCGGCCGGCGGGTCGACGCGGTTGCCACCCCCGAGACATCCGCTTCCCCTTCGTCCTCCATCGGGAATGTTACGCAAACACCGTGCTAGCCGCAAAGACGCCCGTGGCGTTTTTTGTGCGGTGCGCAAGAATGCGCGCCGGGCACCCGCAATCCTGCCGGGTGCAATGCACAAAATAAGTGCGCCGGCCAAAAAAGAAGCCGGCGCGTCCCGGGGGACGGCCGGCCTGGTGCTGGGGTCTGTCCGGGCGTCAATCACCCGCGGTCCCGGACCCGGAGAGCAACCGGACACGGGAGCCGAGGGGGAGCAAAAGGCCCGGAACTCCCGGCCCTTGGCCCGTTTCCCGCCAGGGCGGGAGACCGGCTCAGGACCGGGCGGGCGCGCTTCAGTCGTCGCGATAGACCCGCTCGCGCCGCTCATGGCGCTCCTGGGCCTCGATGGAGAGCGTCGCGATCGGCCGGGCATCCAGCCGGCGGAGCGCGATCGGCTCTCCCGTCTCCTCGCAGTATCCGTAAGACCCGTCTTCGATCCGCTTCAGGGCCGCATCGATCTTGGAAATCAGCTTGCGCTGCCGGTCGCGCGCCCGCAATTCGATGGCGCGATCGGTTTCCGAAGATGCCCGGTCGGCAAAGTCCGGGTGATTCTGGCTTTCTTCCTGAAGATGATTGAGCGTCTCGCGGCTTTCGCGAAGGATCTCGTCCTTCCAGGCGAGAAGCTTCTTGCGAAAATATTCGCGTTGACGCTCGTTCATGAACGGTTCGGAATCCGACGGCTTGTAATCGTCAGCTAGGTCGACCGCCATGGTGCTCCTCGATTCAAGGCGTCCGCAGGCGGCGCGGAATATAGCGATGCCCCTCGGCGGGGACAACGTCAGAATAAGTTCAATCGGTGCCCAACGCGCGGGCGAGGCCGGCTCGTCCCGCGACGCTTGGGCGCAGCGCCCCTGCCGTCACCGGTAGGGGTCGGCTGCATCGCGCAGGCCATCGCCGAGGAAATTGAAGGCCAGCACCACCAGGATCACCGGAATCACCGGCGCCATCAGCCACGGATAGATGGTCACCACGGTGATGTTCTGGGCCTCGTTCAGCATCACGCCCCAGGACACCGCCGGCCGCTGCAGGCCGAGCCCGAGGAAGGACAGTGCCGTCTCGCCGAGAATCATCGACGGGATGGAGAGGGTGGCCGAGGCGATGATGTGGCTGGTGAAGCCCGGCAGCAGGTGGCGGCCGATGATGCGTCCGGGCGAGGCGCCCATCAGCCGGGCGGCGCGGGCATAGTCCTCCTCGCGCAGGGCCAGCAGCTTGGAGCGCACCGAGCGGGCAAGCCCCGGCCAGTCCAGCAGCCCGAGGATGATGGTGATGCCGAAATAGATGGCGACCGGGCTCCAGGTGACGGGCAGCGCCGCCGAGAGCGCCATCCACAGCGGCAGCTCCGGCAGGGATTTCAGGATTTCGGTCGTCCGCTGCAGGGTGGCGTCGGCGAAGCCGCCAAAATAGCCGGCGATGCCGCCGAACAGCATCCCGAGGGTGATGGAGATCGCCACGCCGATCAGGCCGACGGTCAGCGACAGCCGCGCGCCATAGACGAGGCCGGTCAGCACGTCACGGCCGAGCCGGTCGGTGCCGAGCGGGTTGAAGGCGCCGTCTTCCGGCGGGCAGACCAGATGGAAGCGGCCCGGCACGAGCCCCCAGAACTGGTAGGACTTCTCGCCCAGACAGAGGAAGCGCAGCTTCTGCGGCCGGCTGGTGTCGCTGGTGTAGACCCACTGCAGGTGCTCCAGATCGACGGAGGCCACCTGCGGATAGACGAACGGCCCGAGGAACTGCCCCTCATGGAACAGGTGGATGGCCTGGGGCGGGGCGAACAGCAGGTCATTGTCGCGCCATTCGCGCGGATAGGGCGCGATGAACTCGGCAAAGGGCACGCAGAGATAGAATAGCAGCAGCAGCACGCCCGACCACACGGCGACCTTGTGGCGGCGGAAGCGCCACCAGATGATCTGCCACTGGCCGGCCTGATAATAGCGCTCCTGCTCGGGCGTCAGCGCCTCGGCCACGAACGGGTCGAACGGGGCGGCGTCGACGAAATGACCGGGCGGCAGACCGGTCTTGTCCGGGGCGTTGGTCATCGGGCAGCTCCGGAACCGAGACGGATGCGGGGATCGAGGATCGCGAGCGCGATGTCGGAGACGAGCATGCCGACGAGGGTGAGCAGCGCCACGAACAGCAGGATGAAGCCGGCCAGATACTGGTCCTGGGACTGGAGCGCCCCGAGCAGCACCGGACCCACCGTCGGCAGGCTCATGACCACCGAGACGATGACCGAGCCCGACACCAGCGACGGGATCAGGCTGCCGATGTCGGAGACGAACGGGTTGAGGGCCATGCGCAGCGGATATTTCATCAGGAGCCGGCCTTCCGACAGGCCCTTGGCGCGCGCCGTCGTCACATATTGCCTGTGCAGCTCGTCGAGCAGGTTGGCCCGCAGTCGCCGGATCATGCCGGCGGTGCCGGCGGTGCCGATGACGATGGTGGGCACGATCAGATGGGCGGCAATCGACCCGGCCTTGGCCATGCTCGCTGGCGCATCCAGATATTCCGGCGCCATCATGCCGCCGATGGAGATGCCGAACCAGCGGTTCATGGCATAGAGCAGGATCAGCGCCATGAGGAAGTTCGGGATCGCCAGACCCAGATAGCCGAGCAGGGTGAAGCCATAGTCGCCCCAGCTATATTGCCGCGTTGCCGAATAGATGCCGATCGGGAACGAGACGACATAGACGAAGACGATGGTCACGAAATTGAGCAGGATGGTCAGCGGCAGGGTCGGGCCGACGATTTCCAGCACCGGCTTCTGATATTCGAACGACCAGCCCATGTTGCCTTCGAGAAGGCCGTCGAAGCCATTGGCCCCGGGCCACGCCCCGATCCAGATCAGGTAGCGTTCGAGGAAGGGGCGGTCGAGGGCGAACTCGTGGCGCAGGAATTCCACCTTGGCGATGGAAGCCTGTTCGCCGCTGGCCTGCAGCAGCAGGATCTGGTTCGACAGGAAGTCGCCCGGCGGCAGCTCGATCACGATGAAGATCAGGAACGAGATCACGAACAGCGTCGGGATCATCGTCAGCACGCGGCGGATGAGATAGCGGCCCATCGCGACTTATCCTCTTGCGGACTGGACCGGGCGGTCGAGCCAGAAGGCGTCCGGATTGTAGATGCCGAGCAGGGCACCGGGATCCCAGCCGAAGAAGCCCTTGTCCGGCAGGTTCTTCAGGTCATCCTTGACGACGATCGGCTGGAGCACTTCGGCGACGAGGCCGATGGAGAACACCTGGTCGGCGGAAATGCCGAGGATCTTTTCCCAGGCGAGGCGGCGGGCGTCCCGGCTGGTGCCGCCCATCCAGTCCGCGTAGGCGGAAAGCAGGTCCCGGGCGGGCTGATAGTCCACCGGCTGGCCGTTCTTGCCGTTGCTCTCGATATAGCCGCCCCAGGCCGAGCCCGAGAGGAAGTCGGTGGACAGCGGCACGAACTCCCGCGGCATCATGTCGGCGGTCGGAATGCCGTTGTCGACGCCGGAGAACACCGACATGACGAGGTCGCCGCTGACCGCCCGGTTGCGCATCACCTCGCGCTGGGAGGGCTTCACGAAGATCTTCACGCCGATGTCGCGCCAGGTCTCGCCGACCAGGGCCAGCGCATCGCTCTCCTCGGTGCTCTCGCCGGTGGTCTCGGTGATGATTTCCAGCGGCCGGCCGTCGGACATCAGGCGGATGCGGTCGCCGCGCCGCTTGGTGAGGCCGATCTCGTCCAGGAGGGCATTGGCCTGATCGGGATCGAACTGGGTCCAGGAGGTGCGGTATTCCGGCCTGAACAGCGGGCTGAGCGGCAGGACCGAGTTCGCCGCCGGCTGGGCCAGCCCGAAATAGAGCACCCGGTTAATCATCTCCCGGTCGATGCCGATGGAGAGGGCGCGCCGGAAGCGGACATCGCGCAGCAGCGCGCGCCACACCGGATCCCGGGCATTGAGGTTCGGATAGAGGGCAACCTGGGCGCCCTTGGAGATCGGCCACAGCAGGGTGCGATAGGCGCCGCCGGCCTCGCCGCGCTTCAGCACGGTGACATCGGTGAAGGAGAGGCCGCGGGTCTGGAAGTCGCTCTCGCCGGTCTGGGTGCGGGCGGCGATCAGCTTGCTGTCGGAGACCGTCATCAGGATGCGGTCGATATAGGGCAGCTGGTGCCCCTCGGTGTCGATGCGGTGGAAATAGGGATTGCGGATCGCCGTCTGCCGGCGCTTCTCGCCGCCGACGAGGGCCCAGGGCTGGAGGGTCGGCAGGTCCGGGTTCTCGCCATTGTACATGTCGTCCCGGGCATTGTGCAGCGCCGCCCAGGAGCGGAACTTGCCCTCCTTGGCCCAGGCCTCGATCTTCTCCATCTCGCCATATCTGACATGGAACTGCCGCAGATAATGGGCCGGGCGATAGATGAACGGATCGCGCGCCGCCGCCAGCATCGGCAGGAACTGCGGATTGGGCTTCGACCAGGTGAAGCGGACGGTGGTCTCGTCGATGAAGTCGAGGACCGGCGGCTCGCCATCCACCATCAGGAACGGGTCGGGCCCGGCCGGCGACAGCTCCTTGTTGAGGGAGATGTCCTCCCACCAGTAGCGGATGTCGGCGGTGGTGAAGGGATGTCCGTCGGACCAGCGGTGGCCGGGGCGCAGATGCAGGGTGAAGATGCGCTCCTCGTCCACCTCGTAGCGTTCGAGGATGTCGGCGACGAGCTGGAGATTCTGGCTGTAGCCGACGAAGCGGGCATAGCCGATCACGTTGATGAGGCGGGCATCCTTGGCCCGGCCGATCAGGGTGCGCAGGTCACCGCCGGGCCGGCCGATGGTGCGGCCCATGGCCGGCAGGTCGAGCACCAGCGGCACCTTCGGCAGCCGCTCGGCCAAGGGCGGCAGGGCGACATCGGGATGGGTGCGGGCAAGGGTCGGCGTCTCGACGAGGGCGGCGGCATGGCCCGGGCGGGCGGGCACGATCAGACCCGCGCCGGCCGCCAGCGAGAGGGCGAGGAAGGACCGTCGATCGATCGGGGACATCAGGCCACCCTTTCCGGAACGGGCGCATCGGCCAGCGCCGGGGCCGCGACGAAATGGCCGGGCCGCATCTCGACGAGCGTCGGGATCGTGCCGGGCAGGATGCGGAAGGGGAGGGGCCAGTCCTCCGGCGAGGAGGCCCGTTCCGCGCAGAGCCTGTCGAGGTCCAGCCGCCGGTCGAGGCTCGCCTCGGGCACCGAGGCGATGAGGGCGCGGGTATAGGGGTGGATGGCGTCCTCGATGATGGCCCGGGTGGGGCCGAGCTCCACCAGACGCCCGCGGCACATCACGGCGATGCGGTCGGCCACATAGTCGACGACGGCCAGATTGTGGCTGACGAACAGGTAAGTCAGGCCAAGCTGGTCCTTCAGGTCCTTGAGCAGGTTGAGGATCTGCGCCTGCACCGAGACGTCGAGGGCCGACACCGGCTCGTCGCACAGCAGGAATTCCGGCCGGAGCGCGAGCGCCCGGGCGATGCCGATGCGCTGGCGCTGGCCGCCGGAGAAGGAGTGCGGATAGCGCCGCAGATAGCGCGGATCGAGGCCGACCAGCGACATCAGCTCCCGCACCCGTTCGGCCCGCTCGGCGCCGTCGCCCACCTTGTGGATCTCCAGCGGCTCCGACAGGGTCTGATAGACGGTCATGCGCGGATCAAGCGAGGAGAACGGGTCCTGGAAGATCAGCTGCATGCGCCGGCGCAGATCCAGCAGCCGCGGGCCGGTGATGCCGGCGATGTCCTCCAGACCGGCACCCATGTCGAAGCGGATGGTGCCCGAATCGATCCCCACCGCCTTCAGCACCGCCATGGCCGTGGTGGTCTTGCCCGATCCCGATTCCCCCACGAGGCCGACGCACTCGCCCCGGTTCACCGTGAAGGAGATGCGGTCCATGGCCAGCGTGCCGCCGGTGGGCTTGCCGAGGAGCCCGGACTTGCGGCGTCCGAACGCCTTGCTGACGGTGTCGAGTTCGAGGATCGGCGCCCCGCGCGGCCCGCTGGCCGCCACCGGCCGGGTGAGGAAGCCGTCGGCGCTGGGCTTGATCGGCCGGATCGGCTTCAGCCGCTCGTCGTCGCCCATGGAAAAGCGCGGCACCGCATTCAGCAGCGCCTTCAGATAGGGGTGGCGCGGATCGGAGAAGATCTGCTGCGCGCTGCCGGATTCCATGATCCGGCCGTGATAGATCACCACCACCTCATCGGCGAGGTTGGCGACCACGCCGAAATCATGGGTGATGAGCAGCGCCGAGATGTCCAGCTCGGCCTGGACATCCTTGATGAGCTTGAGGATTTCCGCCTGGATGGTGACGTCGAGGGCGGTCGTCGGCTCGTCCGCCACCAGAAGCGCCGGCCGGCAGGTCAGCGCCATGGCGATCATGGCGCGCTGGCGCAGGCCGCCCGACAGCTCGAACGGATAGGTGTCCAGCGCCCGGTCCGGATCCGGAAACTGCACCAGGCGCAGCATGTCCCGGGTGACCGAGCGGGCCTCGGCCGCCGACGCCCCGCGGTGCAGCCGCACCGTCTCGCCGATCTGGTCGCCGATGGTGTGGAGCGGTGACAGGGATGTCATCGGCTCCTGAAAGATGATGGCGATGCGGTTGCCGCGGATCGCCCGCATGTCCGGGCCGGTGCGGTCGAGGGCGGCGATGTCGGTTTCGCGGCCGGTGGCGGGGTCGCGGAACAGCACATGGCCTTCCGAGATCCGCGCCTTCGGCGGCAGCAGCCCCATCAGGGTCTGGGAGATCACCGTCTTGCCGGATCCGGATTCGCCGACCAGGGCCCCGGTGCGGCCGCGGGGAATGCGGAAGCTGACGCCGTTCACGGCGCGCACGCGGCCTTCATCGGTCATGAAGTCGACCGTCAGCCCCTCGATGGACACAACATCTGCGGTCATCTTGCCGAAGGGCCTCCCTGACGGATCCGGATCCTGTCCGATAACGCGCGGTCGGGCCTGACGTTGCCGGGGCGGATCGATCGAGACGCATTCTATGTCGCCCGATCGACGGTGCAATGACGGAACGCGCCCGGGGCCCGCCTTTCGTCGCCTGCTTCCGTTGGTCGCAATCCGTCCGGCCGCGGGCCCGGTGCCACCGGACGGACGGCGGCGAGAGGGGCGGCGCATGGAGCGCGAGGCTAGAGGTTCTCGGCGATGCGGGGGCTCTCGCGCCGGAAGACCCAGTAGCCGAGCGCGAAGGTCCCGAAGATGATGCCGAGCGGTATCAGGAGCCGCACGTCCGGCCCGATCAGCTTCGCCGCGGAGGGCGCACTGGGGTCG
>JBBSSF010000074.1:0-10577 GCA_038242345.1 Hyphomicrobiales bacterium | reverse complement strand
GGGGCGGTGAAGAGCCTCGGCATCGCCCTGCCCGAACGCCCCTTCCTCGCCATCCATGGCCGCGAGCGCCCGCTTGCCGGCGCCCGCCGCGCTTTCCTCGATCTCGCCGGGGGCGGCTGATACCAAAGATCCTTGAAAAGGACTCTTTGGTATTCCGGTGCGGATTTCTCATGCCATTGGTGCATATGAGAAATCCGCTGACCTTCAGGCGCTAAGGTGCGGTCAGCACTTGCGTGCCTGGTATGAGTTTCCTACCGGGCGAGCGCTTCGGCCAGATGGGCGGAGCGGGCCGGATCTTCGGCGATTTCCGGATCGAGGGTGAAGAGGTCCTGGGCCCGGCCGACACCGCGCAGCGCAAAGCGTCCGGTGGAGACGAGGGCCGCGCGGATGTCCGGCGCGAGGCTGTCGGCGAGCGCCGCCGAGACCAGCAGGTCGCGGTCCACCGAGCGGCAGAGGGAGGCGATGCGGCTGACCTCGTTGACGGCGGGGCCGACCACGGTGAAATCCAGCCGGTCCGGGGCGCCGATATTGCCGAAATAGGCCTCGCCGACATGCAGCCCGACATAGGCCGTGGTGGTGGCCGCGCCCCGGGCGCTGCGGGCCGCATTCACGGCGGCAAGCCGGAGGCGGAAATCCCGCTCGGCGGCAAGGGCCGCCCGGGCGGCGGCCGCCACATCGGCGCCGGTGCCGAAGATGGCGAGAATGCCGTCGCCGATCAGCTTCAGCACATCGCCGCCGGCCGCCTGCACGGCGCCGATGGCGGCCTCGGCATAATCGTTCAGGAAGGGGATCGTCTCGGCCGGGTCCGAGCGGTCGGTGATGGTGGTGAAGCCGCGCAGGTCCGAGAACCACAGCGCCGTGGTGATGCGGTCGGCAACGCCGCGGGCGATGCGGCCGGACAGCACCCGGGCGCCGGCATCGCGGCCGAGATAGGTCTCGGCCAGGGTGCGCGGGATCTCGGCCAGGGTCGCCATGCGGAAGAGGAGGGCGAGCGTCGGTACGGTGGCGGCAAGGAAATCGAGATGGGCGTCGGCAAAGCCCGCCGGGGCGTCGCTCACCCAGTGGGAATAGAGTCCGTCGAGCCCGGCGAGACCGTCGCTGCCGGCGCGGTGCAGGAAGGCCAGATAGTCGGTGGCGCCCTCGGCCTCGAAGCGGGCGACCATGGGGAAGCGGCTGGGCTCCGGCCCGCCCAGCGTCAGCCGCAGGGTTTCCGCGCCGGAGACTTCCAGCGCATGGAAGGGCGAGCGCTGCCAGCTCGCCAGCGCCTCGCCGCTGTCGGAGGCGCCATAGTCGAAGGTGAGGCTGTCTTCGGTCGGATCGCGGGCCCAGCGCACGCCGCTGCCCTCGATGAGCGGGTGGAGGGTGTCGACGAACAGGATCGCCCGCATCAGCGGCACCCCGGCCGCCCGTGCCCGCTGGCAGAAGCCGGCGAGAAGGTCATATCCCACCCGTCCGGCCAGCCCTTCCCGGGCCAGCCAGATCAGGATGTCGCTGGTGCGGCTGTCGGGCATCGGCGGGGCTCCCCGGGAATCCGTCGGATCGGCTCCCGGAGAGTAGCACGGGCCCGGCCCGGCCGGTCAGCGCGGACGCACGGCCTTGGCGGTCGCGGTGGCGGTGGCGATGGTGTTGCCCTCGGCATCATGCAGCCGGCCTTCGAGGAACAGGATCTCGCGGCCCTGCCGCACGATCCGCGCCTCGGAATAGATGGTGCCCACCCGGCCGGGGCGGAGATAGCTCACCTTCATCTCCAGGGTCTGGGCGAACAGCGCGCCGCCGCTGACCGCCGAGGCCACCGGGCCCAGGGTGTCATCCAGCATGGCGGCGAGCATGCCGCCCTGCACCATGCCGGCCGGGTTGAGGAAATCCGCGGTGGCCTCGAACGAGGCCCGGAGCGTGCCGGTCTCCTTGTCGAAGCCCAGATGGCGCCAGCCGAGCAGGCGCGCGGACGGCGGAGGAGCCGCGCGACCTTCCACGATGGCATTGTAATCGACCGAACTTTCCATCCTGTCCTCGTTCCCGTCCGCATCTGTCCTGCACCCCTATCAACCGGGTGCATGATTTATATGTAAAACATGCATTTGACGCATGGTCCGCTTCCGGCCTAACGTCACGCCAGACAATAAGACAAGATCGTAGTCGCCTCAACGCAAATCGCGAACTGAAACAAGAAATAAATCGCAGATCTTTTTGGATCGGCATGTATTTCATTTTCAGCGAGGGGACAATTCGGGAGGACTGTACGTAAATGCCGGCGGAAGAATTGCGTCCTCTTTCGACGCCTGGGGCGGATCGTTTGGCGGCCCTGGCGCCGGGCGAGCATCCCTTGCAGGAAAATCTGGTAGCTGCGGCGGCGCGCTGGCCGGAAAAGACCGGGCTGGTGTTCTATGACACCCCGCTCACCTATGCCGAGATGGCCGATGCGGCGCGGCGGATCGCGGGCTTTCTCGCCACGGATTTCGGCGTGCGCCCCGGCGACCGGGTGATGATCCAGCTTCAGTCGACGCCGCAGTTCGTGCTTGCCTATTATGGGGTGCTGATGGCCGGGGCCGTCGTGGTGCCCGTCAACCCCATGAACCGTCTGGCGGAACTCGCCCATGTGGCGGAAGATTCGGGCGCCCGGGTGCTGTTTGCGGTCGATGCCGATCTCGACCAGATCCGCGCGCTGAAGGCGGCCGGCACCCTCGATCATGCGGTGATCGTCAGCTATGCCGATTATCTGCGCGTGCCGACGGCCCTGACCGTGCCGGACTTCATCCGCGCACCGGCGGTGGCCTTCTCCGATCCCGGGCTGGTGGCGTGGCGGGACGTGCTGGCGGCGGACCGGCCGGCGCCGGAGGTTGCGGTTTCCGTCGATGATCTCGCGGTGCTGCCCTATACGTCCGGCTCCAGCGGGCGGCCCAAGGGCTGCCGGCATACCCATGCCACCACGGATTATGCCCTGCGCTGCGTCACCGAGTGGTTCGGCCATCGCCATGACGACGTCTATCTGACGGTGGCGCCGCTGTTCCATGTCACCGGCATGCAGACGGCGATGAATGCGCCGATCCTGATGGGCGCCACGGCAATCATGCTGCCGCGCTGGGACCGGGATGCGGCGGCCGAGATCATCGCGCACTATCGTGTCAGCCTGTGGCCGGCCATTCCGACCATGGCGGTCGATCTTCTGGCCAAGCCCGGCATCGAGACCTATGACCTGTCGTCGATCCGGGTGATGTTCGGCGGCGGCGTGGCCATGCCCGAGGCGGTGGCGGCGCGGCTGAAGGAGCTGTGCGGCATCTCCTTCCTCGAAGGCTATGGCATGACCGAGACCATGGCGCCGACGACGGCCAACCCGCCGGAGAGCCCGAAGCGCCAGTGCGGCGGCCTGCCGGTGTTCGGAACTGTCGTGCGCATCACCGATCCCGAGACCCTGGCGGAACTGCCGGCGGGTGATGTCGGCGAGGTGATGATTTCGGGTCCCCAGGTCTTCCTCGGCTACTGGAACCGGCCGGAAGAGGATGCCGACGCCTTCGTCGAGCTCGATGGCCGGCGTTTCCTGCGCTCCGGCGATCTCGGCTACAAGGATGCCGGGGGCTATCTGTTCCTGGTCGACCGGGTCAAGCGGATGATTAATGTCGCCGGCTACAAGGTCTGGCCGGCGGAAGTGGAAACCATGCTCTATGGTCATCCGGCGATCCGCGAGGTGTGCGTGGTGGGCACGCCCGACATGCGCTCCGGCGAGGCGGTGAAGGCCTTCGTCGTGCTGCGCGACGGGGTGGATCCGCTCACCGGCCGGGACATCACCGACTGGGCCCGCACCGTCATGTCGGCCTACAAGATCCCGCGCATCATCGAGTTCGTCGAGGCGCTGCCGCGCTCCGGCACCGGCAAGATCCAGTGGGCGACGCTTCAGGCCCATGAGCGCGAGCGCCAGCCGACCGGCTGAGACCAGCTCCCGCCTGTCCCGTGTCTTTGGCCCCCTCGGGGCCCTGAAGCCGGGATTCCGAACTTCTCCCGAGCGCGCGCGGCCTCCGGCCGGTCGAGGGGGCTATCCGCCAGGTGCGGATGGCGAGAGCATTTTCAAGCGAAGTGGATGCCGGTTCGCGTGAAGAAAGTGCGTAAAATCAAAATACTAGAGCGTTTTCCGTGAGCCCGGGCGAACGGAGAATGCTCTAGGGGGCCGCGCGTCCGACCGTCTCCAGTTTTCTCAGGGATTTCCGTTCATGCCTGCCTTTGCCGCCCCCTTGCGCGACATGCGCTATGTCCTCTGGGACCTCCACGACGGCGCGGAGCTGTTCCGTCTGCCGCAGCTGGCCGATTTTGCCCGGGACGACATCGACATGGTCCTGGAGGAGGCCGGCCGGCTGTGTGCCGAGGTGCTGGCGCCCGTCAACCGGGCCGGCGACGAGGAGGGCTGCCGGCTGGAAAATGGCGTGGTGCGCACGCCGTCCGGCTTCCCGGCGGCCTATGAGCAGTTCTGTGCCGGCGGCTGGCCGGGCCTGTCGGCCGCGCCGGAAGATGGCGGGCAGGGGCTGCCCCATGTGGTCCAGACCCTGTTCGACGAGATGCTGAGCGGGGCCAATCTCGCCTTCACCTCCTATCCGGGCCTCTCGATCGGCGCCTATCAGGCGATCCGCGAGCACGCCTCCGAGGAGCTGAAGCGCGCCTTCCTGCCGCCGCTGGCCGAAGGCCGCTGGACCGGCACCATGTGCCTGACCGAGCCCCAGTGCGGCACCGATCTCGCCATGGTGCGCACCCGGGCGATCCCGCTCGGCTCCGGCCGCTTCGCGATCTCCGGCACCAAGATCTTCATTTCCGCCGGCGATCATGATCTGGCGGAGAACATCATCCATCTGGTGCTGGCGCGGCTGCCCGATGCGCCGCCCGGGATTTCCGGCCTCAGCCTGTTCCTCGTGCCCAAGCGCAAGCTCGGCAGCGATGGCCGGCCGGGGGCGCTGAACGGCGTGGCCGTTGCCGGCATCGAGCACAAGATGGGCCTCAAGGGCTCGGCCACCTGCCAGCTGTCCTTCGAGGGTGCCGAGGGCTTCCTCGTCGGTGCCGCCAACAAGGGCATGCGGGCGATGTTCTCGATGATGAACGTCGCGCGGCTGGCCGTTGCCGCCCAGGGCATCGGGCTGGCCGAGGCGGCCGGGCAGGCCGCGCTCGCCTATGCCCGGGAGCGCATCCAGGGCCGCGACGCCGCCGGCCCGATGCCGATCATCCGCCATGCCGACGTGCGCCGGATGCTCCTCACCCAGAAGGCGCTGGTGGAAGGCATGCGGGCGCTGTCGGTCTGGATCGGCGTCGCGCTCGACCGGCGCGCCTTTGCCGCCGATGCGGCGGAGCGTCAGGAGGCCGATGATTTCGTGTCGCTGATGACCCCGGTCGCCAAGGCCTTCTGCACCGACATGGGCGTCGAGTGCGCCAGCATCGGCATGCAGGTCTTCGGCGGGCACGGCTATATCCGCGAGACCGGCGTCGAGCAGTTCATGCGCGATGCCCGCATCGGCCCGATCTACGAGGGCACCAACGGCGTGCAGGCTCTCGATCTGGTCGGCCGCAAGATCGCCGAGGACGGCGGCCGCCGGCTCGCCACGGTGTTCGGTCCGATCGCGGCGCTGCTCGACGCCCACCGCGCCGATGCCGATCCGGAAATCGCCGATCTCGCCCGCCGGCTGGCCGAGGCCTTCGGCCTCCTGAACTCGGCCACCGACAGCATCCGCGCCGCCGCCCCCGAGGATGCCGGCGCCGCCTCCACGGCCTATCTGCGCCTCTTCGCGCTGGTCTCCATCGGCTATCTGTGGTTGCGCATGGCCGTGCTCTCGCGCGGACAGGACGACAGCTTCCACCGCGCCAAGGTGGCGACCGCCCGCTTCTACATGGCCCATCCCCTGGCCGAGTGCGCCGCCCTTGCCGCCCGTGTCGCCGAAGGCGGCGCGGCCGTCACCGGGTTCGACGAGGAGCTGTTCCAGTGACCGTTCATTCCCCGACCCCCGATCTGGTGCGGGTTGAGCGCCAGGGCCGCGTGGCCGTTCTCACCCTCGACAATCCGCCGCTGAACGCCCAGTCCCGGGCGCTGCGCCGGGCCATCATGGCGGCCATCGCCGCGGCCGAGGCCGATCCGGCCGTCCATGCCCTCGTCCTGATGGGGGCCGGCGCCAGCTTCGGTGCCGGAGCGGATCTCGGCGAACTCGTCGCCCGCGAGCTGGAGGACCCGTCGCCGCGGGATCTCCACCGGGTGGTGGAAGGCTGTTCCAAGCCGGTGATCGCGGCCCTGCACGGCCTGGTGCTCGGCGGCGCGCTGGAACTGGCGCTCGCCTGCCACTGGCGCATCGCCACCGAGAGCACCCGGCTGGGCCTGCCGGAAGTCTCCCTCGGGCTTCTGCCCGGCGGCGGTGGCACCCAGCGTCTGCCCCGCCTCGTCGGGGTCGCCCGCGCCCTCGACATGATGATTTCCGGCAAGCCCGTTGCCGCCGAAACGGTGCGTACCTGGGGCCTGCTGGATGCGGTGGTGGCCGGCGATCTCAAGGCAGCCGCCCTCGACTTCGCCGCCCTCGGCCTGTCGCCGATCCGGGTCAGTGCGCGCAGTGTCGATCCGGCGAGCCTGCCGGAGGGCGGCTTTGCGGCGGTCCGTGCGACGGCTGCGGCCGGGCGTGGCCCGACGCTCGGGCCATCCCTCATCATCGACTGCGTGGAAGCCGCGCTCACCCGGCCGTTCGAGGCGGGGCTCGATGTCGAGGATGCCGCCTTCCGCCGCTGCCTCGCCTCGCCCGAGGCGGATGCGCTGCTGCACCTCTTCTTTGCCGAACGGGCGGCGGCGCGCATCCCCGGGCTGACGGCGAAGCCGCGGCCGGTGCGCACCGTCGGCGTCATCGGCGCCGGCACCATGGGTGCCGGCATCGCCACCGCCTTTGCGCTGGCCGGCATGAGCGTGACCGTGGTCGAGGACAATCCGGCGGCGCTGGAACGCGGCCTCGGCCAGGTGCGCAAGAATATCGAGGCCCTCGTCGCCCGGGGCCGGCTGTCGCCGGACCAGGCGGCGGACCGCATCGCCGCGGTCGCCGGCAGCCTCGATCTCGGCAATCTCGCCGCGGCCGACCTGATCGTCGAGGCCGTGTTCGAGAACCGGGCGGTGAAGGAGGCGGTGCTGGCGCGCCTCGGGCAGATCGCCCGCCCCGGCGCCATCCTTGCCACCAACACCTCGACCCTCGATGTCGATGCGCTGGCGGAAGCCTCCGGCCGGCCGGCGGATGTGGTCGGGCTGCACTTCTTCTCGCCCGCCCATGTGATGCGCCTGCTGGAGGTCGTCCGCGGTGCCCGCACGGCGCCCGACGTGCTGGCGACGGCTGTCGGCCTCGCCCGGCCGCTGGGCAAGATCGCGGTGGTGTCGGGGGTCTGCTACGGCTTCATCGGCAACCGGATGCTGGAAGGCTATCTGCGCGAGGTCGATGCCCTCGTGGTGGAAGGCGTCGCCCCCGCCCGCATCGACCGGGCGCTGGAAGCCTTCGGCATGGCCATGGGCCCGTGCCGGATGATGGACATGTCCGGTCTCGATCTTGGCGACCGGCTGATGAGCGAGGCGCGGGCTGCCGGCCATATTCCGGCCGATCCGTCCTACCGGGCGATGACGCCGGCGCTGGTGGCGGCCGGACGCCTCGGCGCCAAGACGGGCCTCGGCTTCTATCGCCATGAGGGTCGCCGGCCGGTGCCGGATCCCGTGGTGGACGGGATCGCCGCCGAAACGGCTGCCCGGCTCGGCCTCGTGCGCGGCCCGGCCCCCTCGGACGACGAGATCGTCGCCCGCTGCCTGCTGCCTCTCGTCAACGAGGCGGCCCGCATCCTGGAAGAGGGCATCGCGGCCCGGGCCGGCGATGTCGATGTGGTGTGGCCGGCCGGCTACGGCTTTCCGGCGGCCCGCGGCGGTCCGCTGCACTGGGCCGACACCCTCGGCGCAGCCGCGATCGTCGCCCGGCTGGACGATTTCGCCGCCCGTCTCGGCAACAGCCATGGCGGCTGGACCGTCGCCCCCCTCCTGAAGCGTCTGGCCGAAAGCGGCGGCCGCTTCGCCGATCTTCCTGCAACCCGTTTTCCGGAGCCTGCCCATGCGTGAGGCCGTCATTCTCTCCGTTGCCCGCACGCCGGTGGCCAAGGCCTTCCGCGGCGCCTACAACGCCACCCGTTCGCCGACCCTCATGGGCCATGCCCTGGCCCATGCCGTCACCCGGTCGGGCGTCGATCCGGCCCGGATCGAGGATGTGGTGATCGGCACCGCCCAGCAGGCCGGCACGGCCGGTCTCAATCTCGCCCGCAATGCGGTGTTCGCCGCAGGTCTGCCGGTGTCGGTTGCCGCCCAGACCATGGACCGGCAGTGCGCCTCGGGCCTGATGGCGATCGCCACCGCGGCCAAGCAGATCCTCGCCGACGGGATGGAGGTCACCGCGGCCGGCGGGCAGGAGATCATCTCCGCCGTCCAGAACCGCTATCTGGACTGGGTGTTCTCCGAGACCGATCCGGGCGTGACCGCAAGGGCGCCGGACGCCTATATCCCGATGCTGAAGACCGCCGAGATCGTGGCCGAGCGCTATGGCATCAGCCGCGAGGCCCAGGATGCCTTCGCGCTCCAGTCCCAGCAGCGCACCGCCGCGGCCAAGGCCGCCGGCCGGTTCGATGCCGAGATCGTGCCGCTCGCCACCACCATGACCGTGGTGGACCGGGTGACCAAGGCGGCCTCCAGCCGCGAGGTGACGCTGACCGAGGACGAGGGCAACCGGCCGGAGACCTCCGCCGAGAGCCTTGCCGCCCTCGCGCCCGTGCTGGAGGGCGGCACGGTGACGGCCGGCAACGCCAGCCAGCTTTCCGATGGCGCCGCCGCCATGGTGCTGATGGAGGCGACGGCGGCCGAGAAGGCGGGCCTGTCGCCGCTCGGCGCCTATCGCGGCATGGCGGTGGCCGGCTGCGGACCGGAGGAGATGGGCATCGGCCCGGTGTTCGCCGTGCCGCGGCTGCTGGAGCGGGCGGGCCTGACCGTCGATGACATCGGCCTGTGGGAGCTGAACGAGGCCTTCGCCTCCCAGGCCCTCTATTGCCGCGACCGGCTCGGCATCGATCCGGAGAAGCTGAATGTCGATGGCGGCGCCATCTCCGTCGGGCACCCCTATGGCATGACCGGGGCACGGCTGGCCGGGCACGCCCTCATCGAGGGCAGGCGCCGCGGTGTCCGCTATGTCGTCGTCAGCATGTGCGTCGGCGGCGGCATGGGCGCGGCGGGCCTGTTCGAGGTGTTCTGAACGCTTCGGGCGCCCCGTCGGCTGCGGCGGGGCGCCCACTCCGAAAACGACAAGAAAAGATGATTTCCAGGGAGGATTTCCATGACCCTCAAGGGATTGCGGGCGACTGTGGCCGCCTGTGCGCTGCTGGCCGGGGCCGGCTATGCGACGGCCGGCGGGATCAGCGATGACCGGGTGACCATCGGCGTCCTCACCGACATGAGCGGCATCTATTCCGGCGCCTCGGGCGAGGGGGTGGTGGAAGCCGTCAGGATGGCGGTGGAGGACTATGGCGGCACCGTCGGCGGCAAGAAGATCACCGTCGTCGGCGCCGATCACCAGAACAAGACCGATGTCGGCGCGGCCGTTGCCGCCAAGTGGTTCGATGCCGACGGGGTCGACGTGATCGTCGACGTGCCCAATTCGGCGGTGGCGCTGGCGGTGCAGGATCTGGCACGCAACTGCAACCGGGTGTTCATCGGCGGCGGCGCGACGACGGCGGACCTGACCGGCAAGGCCTGCTCGCCGAACGGCGTCCAGTATATCTACGACACCTATTCCATGGCGGCGACGGCGGCCAAGGGCGCGGCCGGCAAGATCGGCAAGAGCTTCTACTTCCTGACCGTCGACTACACCTTCGGCCACGCCATGCAGGCGGCGCTGACGAAGTTCCTGGAGGAGAACGGCGCCACCGTCGCCGGCTCCGTGCGTCATCCGCTGGGCGCGCCGGACCTCTCCTCCTTCCTGCTCCAGGCCCAGGGCTCGGGGGCGGATGTGATCGTGCTGGCCAGCGCCGGCGGCGATTCCATCAACGCCATCAAGACCGCCAACGAGTTCGGCATCACCGACGACCAGAAGATCCTCGGCCTGCTGCTCTCGGAGGCCGATATTGGCGGCCTCGGCCTCGAAAAGGCCCAGGGCATGCTGCTGCCGACGCCCTTCTACTGGACGAAGTCGCCCGAGAGCATCGCCTGGGCCGAGAAGTTCGCCGCGCGCAATGGCGGCCGCAAGCCGTCCTTCATCCAGGCCGGCGCCTATTCCTACACCCTCCATTATCTGAAGGCCGTCGACGCCGCGGGCACCGATGCCGGCCGTGATGTGGTCGTCAAGATGAAGGAGATGCCCGTCGACGACTGGTTCGCCAAGGGCACCATCCGTCCCGATGGCCGCATGGTGCACGACATGTATCTGGTGCGGGTGAAGAGCCCGGAGGAGTCCAGGCAGCCCTGGGACTTCTTCGAGCTGGTGGAGACCATCCCTGGCGATCAGGCCTTCCGGCCCCTGGCCGATGGCGGCTGCCCGCTGGTGACGCCCTGAGGCCCGCCCGGCAGC